>CALLNY010000058.1 GCA_938005475.1 uncultured Bacteroidia bacterium
GTTAAATTTTCAATTTTTGCCATGATTTTACCACCAGAAGTAAAGTAGGACGTACCGTAAGGCGGCAGTGGTTGTTCGTCTAAACTCAAAACCGTTTGCACAGGCAAAGTATGTGGATGTAAATCATTGTCAATCAATTGAATAGTTAATTTTTGTTGAGCACAACCTAATATGATGTCGCGATAGTTTTTAATTTTCATAGACAAAACTAATTGGGTAGTTCCATAGTCGTAGTTATCATCAAACACTCTAACGATTAAATTCTGTGAAGCACTGGAGCCAGCAGGAAAATGAATAACAGGCGTCATAATCTGATACTGAAAAGGGCTTGCGGTCGTAGCAGGGTCTATTTGAATATGAATATCAGCGGAATAGGTGGGTACTTTATCAATATTTACGGGAATAACTAAATCATGGTAGGATATACAACCAGTTGTGGAGGTGGTGGTTTCGTTGTGAGAAATCAAGGCAGTAGAAAAATCAATATGGGCTTTAACGGCGTGTACAATACAACGATAGTATTCATGAGCTTTTTGAGCCATTGTTTTAAGTTCTGATTCCGTACTTGCGGCAAGAATAGCATAACCTACTACAATAGAATCGTTTATAGGAATGGAAAAAGGACCTGTTCCAAGATACTGCTGTACTTCGGTTGAAAAAATGGTATTAGCATTGGCTTTTCCGTTGCTGATAGCATTAAATTTATTGGCTTCTGACGGTGAATAATTCATGGGGGTTGTGGTACTTAACGCATGTAAACTATCAAAACTTAACAGCACGGCTCCCGCAAATTGGGTATTAGAAATATTTTTGGTGTACAACAGGTTCAAGGAGGAATCAAATATACCAAAGTTCTGGTTAAGTGGAAATAAATCCCAATCTAAATACCAACCTGCGTGTAAGTTCGTGAGCGTTGATGTGCCGATGTTTTTTACGTCATAATCAAAAATAATGAACTGATTATCCGTAGGGTTGTTCCATGCGTAAGTTTTCGTTCTTACAAAAGCATCTAACTTGCTAGGTTTAAAATCTTGCATGGTTCCTTTTCCATCTACTGCGGAAACAATTCCCGGTTTAGTCAATTTAAAACGCTCAACTACTTGAAAGTCTTCTTCCCGATTGTAAGTTAAATTTCGGATATTATCAGAGACTTGGGTTGATGAAGTACCGAGTAAAAGTCCTCCTTCAAATAATAATTTTTGGGTTAAGAACTCTAATCCGTAGCCAATAGAATTTATAGGGAAGTTTTTATAACCAAAAGCCCCAGAGCTTCCCATAGTAATTTTCGTTTTGTTGGTATCAATATTGACCCACAAAGGATTCACCACGATAGAATCATATTGAAAATCTATGTAAGTGGCACCATTAGTGTAATCTAAACGAAAGTAAATCACGGTTTCATTAGGTAAAGAGGCATTAAAGTGAAAAATAAAAGGATTGGAAAGATTGTTAGCCGTTGCAAGGGTATTGATAAGCCCAAGACTTGCAGAATTATTGGTGAAAACGACATTTGGGTGAGTAGTAGAAATAGTTACGGTGATGTTATCGGGGTTAAGGAAGTTTTTAAAGTTGCCTGACCAGTGGACGGTTTCGGTGTCTTCAATGATGTTATCGTTGCCGTCGGTAATAAGTTTAGAGATTTGTCGGATAGAGGGGGTGATTTCTGTCAAAGCGCGATGCATATTTAGACGTCCTTTACCGATTTTTCCGTACCAGGCGGGATTGGTATTGATGGAATAAGTATCATCGGAAGTAACACGAAGTCTTTCAGCGACTTGTTGGGCGTTGAGGGAAGGGAATTGACAACGAACAAGAGCGGCTGCCCCCGAAACAATAGGCGCAGAGAAAGAAGTATAATCCGCTGCCCAAGCACCATAGCTGTCATTATGCCCAGCAAAACGAATACTTCTTGCAGGAGCCATTAAATCTACTGAATAATTTCGCGTAGTTTGGCTAAATATATCCCCTGTACGATTTCCTGTAACGGATACAACATTCTGAAAACCAGCGGGATAGTAGTTAATATCAGCATTAGCATTTCCTGCGGCTGCAATTACCACAGCGTCTTTGTTAATCGTGGCATAATTGACAGCATCTTGCCCGTAATGCGAATAGTATACTCCGCCCCAGGAGCAGTTAATAACCTTACAACCCTTATCTGCCGCATAAATAATAGCATCATAACCAAAATACAAAGCACCGCCATTATCAGCAATAATTTTTAGAGGCATGTATTTACAACTAAAACCCGCAGAAGGTACGCCTATTCCATTATCTGTAGCCGCCGCCGCAAAACTAGTAACCCAAGAACCGTGTTTATTTCCCGTTGGAACGATATCAGGATTATTATCCGGTGTAGGATTAGCATTATTAGCTCCGACAAAATCCCAACCGTAGTAATTATCTACGTATCCATCACTATCATCATCAACACCATTGATAGGGTCTGCGGTGTTCAAATATAAATTCGGGGCTAAATCGGGATGGTCTAAATCTGTACCTGTATCTATAATCGCTATAATCATACTTGGACTACCTGTTTGAATATCCCATGCATCGTAAGCCTTCACATTATTTAACCACCAGTGTTGTGTAGCAAAGCTAGTAATCATAGGGTCATTAGGAGTATAAAAAGGCTCATGCCCGTAATATAATTCCACATACTCAAAAAAATAAAAGGTATTCAATTTATTGACAAGTCTTTGTATATCAACATTTTTAGAAACTTCAAAATCATAAATTAAAGATAAATCCACTAAGGGCTCTCCGAATTTATTCGTTACATTTTCAAGGGGTTTATGCAAAGGAAATTTTTTTTTCCACGAAACAACACCTTCTTGATGTAAGAAGTTTTTCAAATGATTATTATGTTCTAATTCATAACGAAAAGCAGGTTTTAGTTTAGCTAAAAATCTACCTTCCAAAAAAGGGTTAGCATGAGATAGCTGAAAAAGAACAAGCAATAAAACTATTCGTAGAAATATTTTCATTATATTGGATTTATGCAAATATACATGGAATTCATATTTTTTCAAATATTTTTTTCAAATAATTTACAAAAATCACTCATAAATAAAAAAATTAGCTTTATGCACGCAAGCTGGTTAAGCGCAGCCATTCTGAATCCATACAATTCGTTACACTACGTTGGGGCTAATGAGCCTGGTGAAGAGTAGCTAAATAGGTTCAGCCGTACTAATCAACAGATAATTAATTTTGTTCAGTATTTCTAAAATACACTTAAATTGTAAAATTACAAATATTGCTTAAAAGCCCTTTCATGTGCTTGTTTTACTTGTTCAGCGAGGTTTTGGGGTTCAAGTACTTTTACACTATCGCCATAAGAGAGTATTTCCATAATCAAATCTTGAGTGATATAAAGTTTTAATTGGATTCTTAATTCATCAGAGTTATCAAGTATAATCTTTTGGGTTTCATGTAATGGCAAAGATTTAATATACTTGCCTTGTGTAGCTTCAAAAGAAAGCATAATATCTTGTGGTTCTTCATCTTCGGGAAGCATAATACCATAAGAATAACGAAATTTTTGTTCAATATTTAGGTTTAGAGGATAATCAAAGACTTGAGAGGTAGATTTTAAGTTTAAGATACGGTCTAATCCAAAGGTTTTAATTCTACGGTCTTTTTTATCTTTAGCGAGGAGATACCAGCGATTTTTAAATTCCTTGACTGCATAAGGTTCTACGAATCGTTGTGTGAGATGTTCTTCCCAAAATTTTTGATGGTTAAACTCTATTACCCTTCTTTCTTTGATGGCATCCAGTAAATCCTCTAATAGATTCATATCAATGGTTCACGTTTTTCAGGATAAAAATAAGACCTTAAGTTTTTATGCTTATCTAAAATTCTGAATAATGCAAATGATTCTAACCATGGTTGTATGTCCTTATTTTCATTGAATTCTTTGATATAATAGCCTTTTTCACTCTTTGAATACTGAATATCATATCCAAAAAGCTCTCTAATTTCATTAATATCACGTTGAAACGTTCTTTGGGAAAAAGCTATTTCATTTTTTTGGTTAATATAGTCTACGATATCTTCATAAGTTGAATAAGGATTTTTTTTTCAACTTATTTAAAATAAGTACATATCTTTCAAAATACTTTTCTTTGGACATCGCAATTAAACCACAAATTTAAAAAAATAATGAAATTTATTTTCTATTTTTCGACTATTTTTGTTTCATCATATTCATAAAACTCTTCACAAAATTTGCATTTTTTCTGTAACTTTATAAGTTATTTTATAGCCAGGTATACATACTTCTTTTATTGTTGTAGAAATGATATTTCCTTGTCCATCTCTTTTTACATCTTTTAAAGTTTTTTTGATAGACGTATCTTCTCTATGTATTTCTTCTCTATCAATTTCTTCAAGAGCGGCCCATTTCTCACAATTACTGCATCTTGATTTAATATCCATGTAGATTAAAATCAAAACTATTATAATTGCTATTGAAAATCCAAGAACACCAGCTTTGATTAAAGCATCTTTTTGAATTTTGCTGTTTATCACATACGCTCCGCCTACACACAATAATGTAATACCTATGGTTAAGGGAATATAAAGAGTAAACGTTCGTTTAATGAATTCTAAAAAAAACTTAATCACTTTTTCTCTATTTATATATAGATTTATCATTACAAGGATTAGTACAATTCCGATTCCGAGAACAATAAAATTAGGTTTACCAATTAATCCTAATCCGTTAAGAGTCATCAAAACTCCTACTATAAATGGAACGATTATAGCAAAAAACAAAATAATAAATCTTAAAATCGTACTTGCTACTTTATTTATTTTTAATATAGTTTCCTCTCGGTTTATTTCCCTACTATCTACTAGTAGTAGATTAGTATTTATTGGCTCTGGGATTTGATTATTCTCAATGATTGAAGTTGATGGGTTTGTTTCCTCAGAATCTAGAATTTGATTATTTTTTATCTCAAACATAGTAACATTAATTAACTTTTGACAAAGCTAAAAGACAAAAAAGACAAAATATGTCATTTTCAAATAAAAACTTTTTTTATATCTAAAAAAGATTTTGAAAAAAAATTTGCTAATTCAAAAAAATCGTATATTTGCAAAAAACACTTTATATGGAAAAATTGGCTATATTATTGCTATTCTGTTTTTCTTGCTCTTTCTGTTTTGCTCAAATTGGTATTGGAACTACGACACCACATGC
>CALLNY010000059.1 GCA_938005475.1 uncultured Bacteroidia bacterium
GTAAGATAATAATTACAGAGAACGGGATTAGCAATAATCCTCATGATAAATTTTCAGAAGGGAGCAATAAAGAAAGAATTTGGGTAAGGTTCTTTTTAAGCTCTTTACGATTAACAATAGCATCAATGAAACCGTGTTCTAGTAAAAATTCTGCTCTTTGGAAGCCTTCTGGCAATTCTTTTCCAATCGTTTCTTTAATGACTCGAGGACCAGCAAAACCGATAAGTGCTTTAGGTTCAGCAATATGAACATCACCTAACATTGCAAAACTAGCAGTGACACCACCTGTAGTAGGGTCAGTTAAAACAGATATATAAGGAATACCTTCATCGGCTAATTGAGCTAATCGAGCGGAAGTTTTTGCCATTTGCATTAAACTTAATGCGCCTTCCATCATCCTAGCACCACCACTTCGCGAAATCATGATAAATGGATACTTAAAATGTATAGCAAAACTAATTGCACGAGCTATTTTTTCTCCCACCACTGACCCCATAGAACCCCCAATAAATTGAAAATCCATGCATCCAATTACTACATTGATATTAGACAGCAAACCATGAGCTGTACGAACGGCATCTTTAAGTCCTGTTTTTTCTTGTGTGTTCTTTATTCTTGAAGGATAACTTTTTGTATCTTTGAATTGTAGAGGATCATCGGAAGATAAATTGGCATCTAATTCTGTAAATTGATTGTTATCAAATAATAGTTTAAAATACATCTCCGAACTAGCAGGATAGTGATAATCACAATAAGGACAAACATAAAAATTTTCTAATAATTCTTTATGGTGCGTAGCCTTCTTACAACTAGGGCATTTCGTCCATAACCCATCAGGTGCTTCTATTTTATCTGACGTTGGAGTTAGTATCCCTTCCGTTGTTCTCTTATACCATTCCATATTTTGACCTCCTTTTAAACTTCAATATTACAGGTTTTCTTTTTTCTGACAAAATTTTTTTTCCTAAAGTACTAAACAAAAACCTACTTCAAAATGAGGAAATTGAGGGTACGGTCTAAAATCATATAAATCAAATCGATATAAAGCATTTTTCATGAAAATAGAGGAAAACCTATAATTAAAATATAAACCTAACCATCGGTAATTTAACTTTGCATAACTTCCTGTATAAATACGCTGAATATCTCGTATATCAGAACTTTTTATTTTAATTTTTTCATCTTTAAGAAAACGCATTTTTTTTTCAGAATTTCCAATATTTATTCCTAAACTCATTCCTAACTCGAAGAAAGTTACAGGTCTATTTTTCTCATCTTTTATGATGTTATAACGAAAACCTACATCACTGGCTACATAATAAATTCTGTATTTCTGAACATCTAATAGCGTATCTGGGTCATTAGGGAAACTACGATTTTTATCATTTTTAAAAGATAATCTCAAAGTTTTAAATACTGGTTGAAAATGTAAACCTATTTTTGGATTGATAACTCGATTAAAACTTAAACCAATAGATGAGGTACCACACTCCGAAGGAACAATAGGAACATCCTTCCGAAAATCTGCATTGATAATATAACTCCTACTAAAAACAAAATTAAAAATTCCACTCCGTTGTACAGGAACTAAGGTATCTTGATTTAAAAAATCTAATGTATCATTTTCTGTTTGAGATAATACTGGTTTATAAAAAACAAAAAATATCAAAAATATAAACGCTGAACTATACATAAATATCCGTAAAAATACGCTTTTAATATCACTCTTAATATACAAAAATACGTCTTTATTCGTAATTTCATATTTACGTTTGACAAAACTAGCATCAAAATTGTATTTTTGTAATACCTTTATCCAAAAGGTAAGAGCATAGTAGTTAGTTTAGTTAGTTTATTGTTGAACCGGTAAAATTTATTTTACCGGTTTTTTATTCTTGCTCAATAAGTTGAATGAGCGTATGAATAATTTTGATATGGATTTCCTGAATTCTATCTGCATAACCATGATAAGGTACCCTAATTTCAATATTCGCCCATTTTGATAACTCGCCCCCATCATTCCCGGTTAAAGCGAGTATTTTCATTCCTTTTTCTTTGGCTACTTTACAGGCTTCAAGAATATTTTTACTATTTCCAGAAGTAGAGATTGCTAACAACACATCTTCCGGCTTGCCCAATGCTTCAATAAATCGAGCAAATACATATTCGTAACCATAATCATTCGCTACACAAGAGAGATGAGAAGGGTCAGAAATAGCAATAGCAGGTAATGGTTTACGGTTCTCCCGAAAACGACCTGTTAATTCTTCTGCAAAATGCATCGCATCGCAATGAGAACCTCCATTCCCGCAACTCATCACTTTACCTCCATTTTGTATAGCCCGCTTAATCATCAAAGCCGCTTCTGCAATCTTTTCATAGTTCTCAGGAACCCTAAAACAATTTAAAACTTCCTGCATCTGCTCAAAGTTCTCTTCAATAATTTTTTTCATACCACAAAATTAAATAAAAAGAGGCTACATTTTACTGTAGCCCCTCTCTTAAATTTTAATAGGATTAAGGATTTAACTGGGGTTTTGGAATATTCGTAAAATACAGATTATTATTTCCTTGTTGAACTATATTAAAGTCGTCTGCATCTACGACACCATCTAAATTTAAGTCTTCTTTAAAATAAATATCAGGACCTGGAGTATTATCTGCTCGAGAAGAAACAATAAAGAAATCTGTAGCATTTACCTCCCCTAAATCTGCCATGGTATTATCATCATAGACATTACCCTGCCACATATAAGCCACGCCCCCGTCATCATGAAACATACCGTCAGTAGCTCCATGAAGATTAGAGGGATCAGTCATATCTACGGCAGAAGTAGGAACAGTTATACCCACTGCGACTGCATTTGCCGTCATAATAGGTAAATGATTACGATGCTTAACTACTATGTAATAATTATTAGCAGGAACATTACAAAATGTAACGTAACCAATTTGATCGCCTGTACCAGGACCATTGGTAGCGAATCCATTACCATGATGGAAATCTGAAATACTTCCGTCATTATATAAAAAGGCATAGCCTGTACCTTCTATTATACTGTTATCTGTACTATTTCTTAATTCTATCTGAATTAAATCTACGAAGTTTAGTCCATCAGTAGGGCATTGAATATTGGGTGGTAGCTGCGATGTGATACCAGCATAAGGATTGTCCGCAAAATTAGAACCTCCATCCTCATAAACATCTTTTATAGCATCATTTACTCCTGATATATTCATTCCTCCTGAACCATCATTTACAGCATCTAAAAATGCTTTTACATTCAATTTCAGAGAAGAATTTACTGTAATGGCGGCGGGGGTGATTGTACAAACTCCATCTGTAAAGGTAAAGGTCACGGAACCCGATGCCGTTGG
>CALLNY010000060.1 GCA_938005475.1 uncultured Bacteroidia bacterium
GAAGAAAGTTCTAAATCAAGGATGGGTAGTTCAAGGATGGCTTGGAGCAAGATTTTAGCACTTTTTTTGTCTTGCATCAAGTATTTAAAGACGGCATCGTAGATGGGATTAGCGATAAGCATATTGCAAAGATAGAGAAAAGTTTGATTAGTATATAATTATGATAAGATATTACTATTGTAATGGACATTTAAAGCCTTTATGAATTAAATGATAAACAATTAATTAAATAATGGTGGTGATAACCATGAAATTTGCAACATCTAATTTATATTTGATTACTTAATTTGTGATGATATTTAATTTTAATAAGGTATTTATTTTCAACGAAAGAAGCAATTTGAAATAACTATCAAAAACTTTGTTTTAATTTTGTGTTTTTGAAAGATGTTAGGCTTTTGTAAGTATATATTTGTTACGGGTGGAGTAACGTCTTCATTAGGGAAGGGGATTGTTTCTGCATCGTTAGCGAAATTATTGCAAGCGAGAGGTTATTCTGTAACTATTCAAAAGTTGGACCCTTATATCAATATAGATCCAGGCACCTTAAATCCATATGAGCATGGTGAGGTGTACGTAACAGAAGATGGAGCGGAGACTGATTTAGACCTTGGGCATTATGAACGCTTTTTGAATGTAGCTACATCGCAAGCCAATAATGTTACAACAGGGAAAATTTATGAAACAGTTATACGCAAAGAGAGAAATGGAGAGTATGGTGGTAAAACTGTTCAAGTAATACCGCATATAACGGATGAAATCAAACGGAGAATAAAAATGCTTGGAGAGGTGGGTAAGTATCACGTGGTTATTACAGAGATAGGGGGAACAGTCGGTGATATTGAATCCTTACCTTACATTGAAGCAGTACGTCAACTTAAATATGAACTTGGAGAAAATAATTCCATAGTTATTCATTTAACATTAGTGCCCTATTTAGCATCGGCTGGGGAACTCAAAACGAAACCTACGCAACACTCTGTCAAAATGTTATTGGAGTCTGGTGTACAACCCGATATATTGGTATGCCGAACCAGTCATAAATTACCGCAAGAGGTAAGAGCAAAGATTGCTTTATTTTGTAATTTGAAGGTCAGTGCAGTTATTGAATCTAGAGATGCTAAAACCATTTATGATGTACCATTATTACTCAAAAAAGAACAATTGGATGTGGTAGTATTAGAGAAACTGAATCTACCTTTTGGAACGGAACCACTACTTACTGAATGGAAAAATTTTCTTAATAAATTAAAAAATCCAACGCAAGAAATTAAGATTGGGTTAGTGGGAAAATATGTAGAGCTACAAGATGCTTACAAGTCAATTCATGAAGCTTTAATTCAAGCGGGAGCCTATCATGGGTGTAAAGTAAATATTCTTAATATACATTCCGAGACTTTAAATACAGAGAATATAAAACAGGTTTTATCAGAGTTACATGGAATATTGGTAGCACCGGGGTTTGGTCATAGAGGTATAGAAGGAAAAATTTTAGCTGTACAATATGCACGAGTACATAAGATACCTTTTTTAGGGATTTGTTTAGGCATGCAAATGGCAACGATTGAGTTTGCGAGGAATGTTATGGGCTTCAAAGAAGCAAACAGCACGGAATTTGATAGCCATACGCCTTACCCTGTTATTGATAAAATGGAATCCCAAAAGTCTGTAACTCAGTTAGGTGGAACTATGCGTCTTGGTGCATATCCATGCAAAATAAAACCTAATACCCTTGCCTACGAGCTATACCAAAAAGAACTTGTTTTTGAAAGACATCGTCACCGTTATGAGTTCAACAATTCTTTTAAAGAAAATTTTGAGCATTCTGGCATGGTGTTTTCTGGGATTAACCCCGATAGTGATTTAGTAGAGATTATAGAACTACCAGAAAATCCTTTCTTTATAGGTGTACAATTTCATCCAGAGTATAAAAGTACCGTAGAAAATCCTCATCCTTTATTTATGGGATTTGTGAGAGCAGTGATAGAACATAAAAATAAATATTGTATTACATAAGATTAGTTAATTATTGACAACGTTTTGGGGTTTACGGGAAAGTTGTATTATTGAAGTTATATGAATTTTTTATCTGTTGAAAGGCTATCTAAATCCTATGGAGAAAGGTTACTTTTTAAAGATTTAACATTTGGAATAACGCAAGGACAAAAAATAGGGCTGATTGCACCGAACGGAAGTGGTAAATCTACCTTACTGGATATTATGGTCGGAAAAACATTGCCTGATACTGGAGTCGTTGCAATCAAAAAAAACCTTTTGATAGGCTATTTAGAGCAGAACCCAGATTTTTTATCTTATCTTTTAACAAGTGATTATCTTTATGATAGTCCTTATGAGCCTTGTAAAATATGGAAAACATATTTAGATAGTTTAGAAAAGCCCTTAACCTCCGAAGAATACCAAAAGTTAATGGACAAAATGGAGGAATATCAAGTATGGAACTATGAAAGTCGAATGAAAGAAATTTTAAATCGTTTAGGTTTAAATTTGCAGATGTATATTGAGAATTTATCAGGTGGACAAAAGAAGAGATTAGCATTAGCAAAACTCTTAATTAATCAGCCTGATTTGTTAATTTTAGATGAGCCTACCAATCACTTGGATTTGGAAATGATAGAGTGGTTAGAAAACTATTTACAGCAAAGTGCTGTCACGTTATTTTTGGTTACTCATGACCGTTATTTCTTAGAAAACGTTTGCACTCACATTTTAGAACTTTATCAGGGGAAATTATACATTTATGAAGGTAACTACCAGTACTATTTAGAACAGAAAACACATCGTCATGAATTATTTTTGAAAGAAATAGAAAAATCACAAAATGCTTACCGTAAGGAATTGGAATGGATACGTCGTCAACCGAAGGCACGTACAACAAAATCTAAATCACGAATAGAAGCATTTCATGAAATTGCACAAAAAGCCTTTCAGAAGATAGAAAATAAAAAAGTTGAGATTGAGATCGATATGGAACGTATGGGGTCCAAGATTTTAGAAATTGATAATATTTCAAAATCATATGAAAATAAAATTTTATTTACAAAATTCTCATATAAATTTAAGCAAGGGGAAAAAGTGGGCATAATAGGGAAAAATGGGAGTGGTAAATCTACATTCATAAAAATTTTACTTTCAGAAATTAAACCGGATACTGGTAAAGTGGTATGGGGTGAAACTATAAAATACGCATATTTCAGCCAGGAGGGATTACAAACCTTGGAAGATAAACGCGTTATAGAAGTAGTCAAAGATATTGCAGAGTATATACCATTAAAAAAGGGTCGTAAATTATCTGTATCGCAATTATTAGAAAAATTTTTATTTCGCCATGACCAACATTATACATTAGTCAGTCAGTTAAGTGGGGGTGAGAAACGCAGGTTGTATTTAGTTACGCTTTTGATGAAAAATCCTAATTTCTTAATTTTAGATGAACCAACAAATGATTTAGATATTGATACATTGACGGTTTTAGAAGATTTTTTGGAAGATTATCATGGATGTATTTTAGTAGTTTCTCATGACCGTTACTTTATGGATAGAATTGTAGAGCATTTATTTGTTTTGGGAGAACTTGAAAATGGGGAAATCAAAGACTTTCCTGGTAATTATACTGAGTTTCTTGCATGGAAGGAAGTAAATCTTTCAAACAAAACAATCACTTCACGAGAAGAAAAAGCTACAATAGAAAAAAAAGACCGTTCATTGAACTCTTTTAGTACTGTCAAAAAACTATCTTATAAAGAACAAAGAGAATTGCAACAAATAGAACAAGCACTTCCTGAATTGGAGCGTCAACAAAAAGAACTAGCAATAAAAATGAGTCAGAGTTTAACTTTTGAAGAAATTCAAAAAATATCGCATGAATATGAAAAAGTTACTCAAAAGATAGAGGAATATACTATTCGTTGGTTAGAATTATCGGAAAAGTTTTAAAATAAAAAATTACAAAAACAAATAGAATTTTGCAGATAAAAAAAACCACTATATCTTTGCACATCCAAGAACTTAATCGCAATACAATGGCAAAAAATAAAAAAGAAATGGAGACGCACATCAATCCTTATGAATCCATGTTAGCACGTTTTTATGCGGCGGCTGACATACTGAATTTAGGTCAGAGAGAAAGAGATATATTATCCCAACCTTCAAAAATTGTATGGGTAAATTTACCGGTTGAAATGGATAATGGAACTACAAGAGTTTTTCCTGCGTACAGAGTAATACATTCTACGGTATTAGGACCTTCCAAAGGAGGAATTCGTTATGATATGGCTGTAGATTTAGATGAAGTGAAAGCATTAGCGGCATGGATGACCTGGAAATGTGCGGTAGTGAATTTACCATATGGTGGTGCAAAAGGTGGTATTCAATGTAATCCTAAAGAGATGAGTGTAGGAGAATTAGAACGATTGACTCGAAAATATACTCGGGCAATGGTTGATGTTTTCGGAGTAGATTTGGATATTCCGGCTCCTGATGTCAATACGAGTGGTAGAGAGATGGCATGGATTGTATCGGAGTATTCGCAGTTGCATGGGGGTAAGTTTTATCCGGGGGTTGTTACTGGAAAACCCATAGAGCTTGGAGGTTCAAAAGGTAGAGTAGAAGCTACAGGTAGAGGTGTTATGGTCAATACTTTAGCTGCGTTAAAGAAAATTGGGAAAAAACCTCAAGATTGTACAGCCGCTGTGCAAGGTTTTGGAAATGTAGGCTCCATTGCTGCAAAATTATTATCTCAACAAGGTATTAAAGTGGTAGCGATTTCGGATGTATCAGGTGCTTATTACAATCCGAAAGGTTTCTTAATTTCTGATGCTATAAAATACCGCGATAATAATGGTAGAGATGGATTAAAAGGTTTTGATGGTGGTGAAAAAATTTCCAATGAGCAATTGCTTGCTTTGGATGTGGATATTTTAGTACCTGCCGCATTAGAAAACGTCATTACAGCGAAAAATGCCAATGATATTAAAGCCAAACTTATCGTAGAAGGAGCGAATGGTCCCGTAGCAGCAGAAGCAGACCCTATCATAGATAGCAAAGGAATAATGGCTATTCCTGACATATTAGCAAACGCTGGTGGTGTAACCGTTTCATATTTAGAATGGGTACAAAATCGTAGAGGACATTACTATACGGAAGAAGAAATTAACGGTCGTCATGATGCTATCATCAACTCCGCTTTTGAGGAAGTATTTACTACCTCTCAGCTATATAAGGTTTCTATGAGAACCGCCGCTTATATAGTAGGTGTGGGTCGTGTTGCAAAAGGTTTGCAAATGCTGGGTAAATACTAATAAAAATTTAAATAAATGAAAGCTGGCTGTAAAATGTCAGCTTTTTTGTTGAAAACATAAATCTTACATCTTCTTAAAAAATTTTTCATATTCTTTTTGAATAGTATTATCGATAATTTTCCATTCTACTTGATGCGTGATGATATTTTTGTCATAATGTATTTCAGTTTGTTTTCCTTTCCAAAAATATCTTGGAGCAAATCCTATTTGTTTCCCCTCTCCAAACATTAAGTTTAACCAGGCTAATAATAACTCGGCTTGCTCTGCATTTTCTTTGGTTTTAATTGTGATAGAATGTAACTTTTTATTATAAAAATGATAACGAACCTGCTCAATGTCAATCCCTTCAAAATTCTTAATTTCTTGAGTATGAATATAAACCTGTAGGTAATTAACAGTTTTCCAATATTTAAGGTTCTTCAAACTATCTAAATCAGATTGTAAGGGAATATGATTCCACTCGAAAATTTGGTCTAAATTAGGTTGAGCAAAAACAAATAAGTTATTTATGATGAAATAAACTATTCCAAGAAGTAGGATTTCTTTTATGTAGAACATAAATCAAAATGATTAAAACCATATTCAAAAATAAAGCCATAAAAGTTAATATCATCCAAAATCTATTACTATCAAGATTATTATTTAAATGATTTTTATTTTCAATCATACGAATTTTAAAATCATGATTTGCATTCATAATTTTTATTTGGTTTTGATGTAAACTATCTCTGGCAGAAATAAGTTCTTTATAATAAATGATGGATTTTTCGTAATTAGAAATTTTTTCATAGGATTCTGCTAAAACTTTAGACAATTCTAAGGTTAGTGTGTAAATTCTTTTTCTTTAGTTTCATTAAAATAAAATTTATGAATAATTATATAACAAGTAACTATTTAGGTACATGCAAAATTACGAAAAAGTTTTTATTTTTCGGACATGAAACTACCCAACACGATAGAGGAATTACAGCGAATGCTTTTAGAAGTTCTAGTCAAGTTATCGGCTTTGGAAGAGGAGGTAGAGAGACTTTCGGAAGGAGAATGCTGCGTTCAAAGCGGAGAACGCCGAGTTACGTCGTCGTTTAGAGCAGAATTCGAGTAATAGCCACAAGCCCCCAAGTAGTGATGGGTATAAGAAGATGATAGTATCCGTTTTGCCGAAGTCATCAGGCAAAGTACAAGGGGTCAGTTAGGACATCAAGGCAA
>CALLNY010000061.1 GCA_938005475.1 uncultured Bacteroidia bacterium
ACTTTGTGCAAACAAAGAAAATGATTTTAATGAAGTAATATTGTTTGAAACGATAGATTCTTCAAGATTGAATTCTTGCGGTCATTTATAGCTTATTTTTACAAATAAAACTTTTAATCAGATAGCAAGTACTTTAAATGAAATTGAAATTTATTTTATGGTTTTTAGTTGCTATAAGTTTTCCCTCAATCGGGCAGATTTACACCGATAAACAAATCATAAAATTGGCTAATGAATTTTTTTATTATGTTAAAAGAGGCGAATTAAAACAATTAAAAGAATTTTTAGTCGATGAAAGAACTTTCTCGGTGGATTTGCCCCATACTGATGGTTATACTGCATTACAGTTTGCAGTTGTAAGAAAAGATTCAAACCTTGTAAATTACTTGCTGTTGAAAGGAGCCTCTCACGGAATAAAATATCCTGTGGTAAGACAAAAAGTAACTATTGATAGCTTTAATGAATTTGATGCTCCAATAGTAGATAGTGTTGATGTGATGGCTTTAGCAATATTAGCTTGTAAGTCTGTGGAAGACACAAATTTTATAAAATTCTTATGGAATAAATTATATAAAGACAAAGTATGGTATGACAAAGATGGTAATACTTTATTGCATTACGCGATGTTTTCAGATCCAGCAGAGAACAGCCATTTTTTAGGTTTTATAATTAGAACCTGTAACATTCATCCAAATGCTCTTAATACTAAAGGCCAGAATGCATTTTTATATTTTATAAGTCAGCCTCCGACGTTTAAATATTCATCCGGGGAGGATGCATATTGTAACTCCCCAATAAAACTTTACTTCGCTGCAACTAATATAGGTATCAACGTCGAAGCCGCAGACAATTCTGGTAAAAATTACTTATCATACTTTAAAGATTTTAATGTTGAACATTATATTGATAAATTTAATTCAGAAAAAGAATATAGGCGGGTTTATGCTCTAATGAAGAAATTCAGAGAAACTGATTTCGAAGAAATGTGGAGAAGAAATGATGAAGCATTTCAAAAGCACTTAGAGGAATTAAAGGAATACCAAAGTCGGCAGAAGAACTATTCTTCATCAGGCGGTTGTAAAGAAAAATGCCCTGTATGTTTTGGCTTTGGAAGCGGCGAGCAAAAAGCATACAGAGATGTTTGTCCCGTATGTAATGGAAGAGGGAACTTAGGTTATTCAAAAACTGTAATAGGTGGTTATAATTACGATTACACTTTCTTAACATCAAATACGTGCTGGAAGTGTAATGGCACCGGATTTAGAATTGTTTATGAAGACCAGCCGTGTTCTTATTGCCATGGTACAGGCTGCCTCGATATTAAATAAATTTATCATCCAAGGAGAAAATATATGTCAAACAAGTTATTATTGATATTATTTATATCATCGTTAATAATACCGCTATCAGCTCAAAAGAAAATGGAATTAATTCCGTATCGGGATGGTGAAAAGTTTGGATTTTGTTCTCCTGATAAAAAACTAATTATCCCTTGTAAATATGATGAAGTATCTTTATTCAATGGAGATCTTACTGCTGTTAAATCTGAGGAATACTGGGGAGTTATAAATAAAAAAGGTAATGTCGTTGTTCCAATCGAATTTTCAAGTATAGATTTTGCAGCAGACTTAATTATTGCCCGTAAAGGTGATGATTTCTCTATTTTCACAAAAGCCGGAAAACCGCTAAATTTTTTGACAAAAAAATATGATTGGTTTGGCTCTGCAAACCATCCATCTTTAATAATTGTAACCAAAAATAATAAATATGGACTTGTTAATTCTAACGGCTCAGAGATAGTACCGCCAAAATATGACTTCCTTAGCTACTTCAACAACGATATGGCAAGATTTAAGTTAAATAACCAATGGGGTTATATTGATAAGTCAGGCAAAGAAATTATTCCTCCAACTTTCGATGATGCAGAAGACTTTAATGGTGAACTTTCCGTTGTAAAACAAAATGGATTAACAGGTGTAGTAAATAAACAAAATAAAATTGTTTTACCAACTAAATATTCGTCAGTTACTATTAATGATAACATCATTCGCGCTTGTAATTTTTCTGGTGATTACATCCATTGTACTTTTTTCGATAAGTTGGGAAAAGAATTATTATCACTTAATGGTGATTATATATATATCCGTGATTTTAATGAGGGTATAGCTTCAGTTCAAAAAGAAGAAGAAAAGTACTTTATTGATATTAAAGGGAATAAACTATTTAATTTTACCTCAAGGGACTATGAATCATGCAAGGAGGGTCTGATTGCAATGAATTTTCGTGGAAGCTGGGGATTTATGGATAAAACCGGCAAATTTGTTATTGAACCTCAATATGAATTAGCTTCTTCCTTCAGCGAGGGACTTGCAAAGGTTTTATTAGAAGACGGGAATGTTGGTTTTATTGATAAAAAAGGTAATCTTATTTTTACAATAAATGAACCTTTTGCTTTAGTTTCTGATATAAAAGATGGCTATGCAATAATTTATGGTGGCAGGGAAGGACCTTTTATTTATGGCGTTGTAAAAAAAGACGGAACAAAATACTGGGCTGAATAGATCTTTTTTCTTTTAGTCTGGATTTACATCTTCAAATTCTTGGAATTTGATTGGAATATAGTTTCTACATTTTGGGGCAGCATCAATTGAAATTATCTTATGAAAAAATTTAAATGAGAAAGAAAATATTTTTAGCTTTAATATATTTGTCTTTTTCTGAAACGATGTTTCCGCAAGATTTTGTTACATTCTATGGAGGCTATGAAGTTAATTCTCTGACCTCTGCTATGTTTACTCAAACTAGATTAGAGGAAAAACAACATAACTTTACTGGTTATTTGTTTGGCATAAGTGGTGGTAGGTTTATTAATCGTGTTGGTGTCCAATATTCGTTAGAGTTTTCTAATACTAAATCGAATACAGTATTTAGAGATAAAAATTATGCTTTAACAAATTCAAAAATTTCTTTACAGCTTAGCGAGTTATTTGCAGTCGTACAAGATTTTTTAATTTCATTAACTGGTGACATTGGAGTTGGCTGGTTAGGTTCCGACACACCATTTGACCATTCAGGTGTTTACGGAATCACTTCAATTAGTATCGGTCCTTCTGTTATTATTTCCAGAATAAGATTATTTACATTAGCTAAATTAAATGTTGGTTCCATTTACTTCTCGGGTTCCGATCCTGATCTG
>CALLNY010000062.1 GCA_938005475.1 uncultured Bacteroidia bacterium
ATTGGAAGCGGCAGTACCAAAAGCGTTTACGCTCAAAAAATTACCACTACCTCCCGGAGGGGAATTTAACCCAATGGAAGCAGTAGGAGTATTACTTGCATTCGTAGAATCTCCATAAATGAATTCTATCCTTCCATCTGCTTCGTAGAGTTTTGCTTGGAATGTAAAACCTGCATTAGCCGCATTAAAACGCCATTTTACATTTTTCCATTCCACCGTTAATACTTGATTGCCAGGTACACCCGAGACTTCCGCTACTATGGTTGAAGTCAAATCGTCCCATAACGGTGCTATAATAGGGTGATTAGTGGTAGAATTGAGAGCGTTTGTGGCTAATGACCCTGTTAAATTACCACCCAGATTAATAAAACCGTTAGTACTTACCTTGTAAGAAGAGTAATCTACTCCTGCATAGTTAAAAGTAAAACCAATCGGCTGTGAAGGCGAAATAATTTCATCTCCGCTTACAATAGGTGTTAAAGCAGGAGATAAAGGCTGGAAATTACCTCCTGTTTTAGTAAAGACATAACTTCCTGCTGATTGAGCAAGTAAATAGGCATTGTTGCCCGCTAATAAGGCTAATAATAGCAAAGTCTGCCATGATCTTTTTAGTCTCATACGCATAAAAATTAAAGTTGTATTTTATAGCATGCAAAAATAATATTTTTTAAAATATGAAACTATCTATTTTTGCAAAAAATTAATGTGTTTCGTTTTTTAGAGAACAATAATCCCGTTCTATACTTGTTTTTATTGATATTTATTGTTCTACTTCATATTCCTGTCTTCCATGAAAATTACTATGGAATAGATGAATCTCTTTACGTGCTGTGTGCCCAGAAAATTGCCCAAGGCGAAGTAATGTATTTAGAGGTATGGGATAACAAACCCCCTCTTATTTTTGGATTTTATACGCTATTTGTACGTTTATTTGGGAATTACACTTTTTTTGCTTTACGTACTTTTTCTATTTTTTATTATTTTATTTGTGCTTTAATTTTCAATCAGCTATTTTATTTTTACCGTTTTTCCAAATCTTTTCATATATGGCCTGGTATACTATTAGCTTTATTGAGCTTAAATCCGTGGTACGCAAATGAACTGAATGCAGAGCATCTTATGCTTTTGCCTACTTTATTCATGGTTCTATATGCTAGTTTTTATTTCATTGAAGGAGAAAAGAAATGGTACTATTTATATTGGATAGGCATTTTAGGAGCTGTTTGTATGGGCTTCAAGTACCAGGGTTTATTCAATCTTATCGGGCTTATATTTGGAGTTTTCTTATTTTATACTTTAAAACCACAAGAATTACTTACCATCTTTTTGGGTTTTATGACCGTCATTTTAATGATATTCCTAAGCCTGTATTTTACCGACAGCGTCAATGAATTTGTGGACATAGGTTTTCTCTATAATTTTGATTATATGAGAGTAGGAAAAAATTTAGGGGAAGAGGTAAATTGGTTTACTGGACTAAAAGAGTACTTAAAAAATTATGGAGTTTTAATCGTTACCGGTACATTGGGCATATTGAATTATAGAGCTAGGTTCTATACGATGGCTATCCGCCAACGAAAAATTGAAACCTTACTCTTGTCTTTATCTATATTTTCTTTGATTGCCATTTTATTAGGGGGAAGCAGGCTTTACTTACACTATTTCATTCAATTATTACCTTTTCTTTTGATTCATGCTGTCTACTTTGCTTTGTCTCGTAGAAGATGGGGGAGATTTATGCTTTTTCTTAACTTTATTTTTCCCTTATTTACTTTGACTATCTATTATTTCGTTTCTACTCCTGAACGTTTTCGCGTTATTCAGCCTTACATAAAACCCAATGGCTGGGTTTACTCCAAATTTGAAGAACTACATTACTCCAAACAAGAAATGCTACTCCTCAAAGACCTCCAACAAAACCACCCTAACCTCAATCAAATCTTTATCGTAGACTTTCAGCCTCAACTTTATCTTAAACTTAAAAAATCTTGTAGCCTTAAATATGTTAATTCTAGTTTAACCTTCTATAAAATGAATTGGTTAAGCCACCATAAAGGTAAATTAACACTATGGTCTAAACCAGAACAACTTTCTGATTTATACAAAGAACTATACCGCAAAAAACCTAAGTATATCATTGATAATCAACGAATTTTTGAAGAGTGGAAAGATAAAATGCCCCTGTTTTTAAGTCAATATAAAAAGAAAACGATTGGAAATTATTCTGTTTATTATTTGTAGTAAGTTGATAGTTTTGAAAAAATTTTATTCATGGTATTGATTTTGCAATAGTTTATTAGTATCTTTGTACAAATAGTAAGTTTATGACAAAGTTTGTTAGTTTGATGGTCTTGCTCATTTCGTTTTTTAACATGATTTATGCTCAGCTTTCAGGTGAAGTAGAAGTAAAAATTGACGGAAAAAAGATTACTCCCCAAGAAGAATATATATTTAATATAGATGAACCACTCAAATTTGAAGCAGAAGGATTAAAACCGAATTCCGATGTTGAAATTAAAATCCAAAAAATGGGCTTCCCTATACAAAAAGAGATTTATAAAGTAGGAAAAGATGGTAAAGTATTTGAAGTATTAGAAACACCTGATTTACGCATGAAATGCAAAGTAGATGTATGTTATTTTACATATTCCGGAAAACAAGAAAAATATCAATTTCGATTGATTTTTAAATGAAATTTGAAAAATTTACTCCTTTTAATTTAAAAGCAAAAAAAGAAAAAGATAAAACCTACTTATGGTGCCCGATACGAAAAAAATGGTTAATTTTTACTCCTGAGGAATGGGTTCGTCAACAATGGATTAGCTTTTTCTTATATCAAAATTATCCAACAGGATGGATAATCTCAGAATATACGGTAACATATCAAAATAAAAAGAAAATTCGTTTAGATTTAGCACTTTTGGATGAAAACCAAAAGATGGTGCTTTTAGCGGAATTCAAAAAAATAGATTATCAAATTACTTCACTCGATTTAGAACAATTACTCCGCTATGCTAGTTTACTAAACCCTGAATATTTACTTCTTTCAAATTACAAACAGGTTTTTCTTTGGAAACAAAACTCAAAATCCTGGAGTTATTACGAGAACTGATTTATTTTTTTCCATAGTTTAATAAAAAATGTTTTCCAAGCATGTAAATCAAACAATTTAGAATCGGCACTTGCTTGAAACGTTATAAAAATAGCCATTGGGATCATAATCATAGCAGGGAGAGCGGCTCCCCAAATGGCTGGAATTACATCATCACGAGACATTTTTTTTCCGTAGGTAAGTAATACATAAAAAACAATAAAAAAACCAATAGAAACGATGGTCGGTAAGCCCATACCACCTTTTCGAATAATAGCCCCTAATGGTGCACCAATAAATAACATAATCAAACACGCAATCGGCATCGTATATTTATTATACATCTCGTATTCATATTTATTCAAAGTGACCTTCTCCTGATTTTTTCTAATAATAGCAAACTCTAAAAAGTTTTTCATACTCCGCATATGGTTTTGCGCCTTAGATATTACTATTTCTTGTTGAGATTTTTCAATCAAATCTGTAATTTTGTTATACTGAATAATTTCATATTTCATTGTATCGTTCAATGGAAGGCTCTCTTGCCAGTGAATAATAGGCTCCAGATAATTTTTAGCTTCTATCTTTAACGTATCATTTACCGCTTTTAAACTATCAACAGCCCGCTTGATATCCACAATATTTAACATATATTGATGGCTAGCAAATAATTTTTCGTCTGTGCGTTCTAATCTAAATCCCGACAAATCAAAATAGTAAACCATCTTATCAAAGTAGAATGTAGAGTGCGCAAAAGAATTAGGTTTACCATCCTCAGGATAAACCTCTTCATAACGTTTACCATTGAATAAAGTCATTTTCAAATACATATAATCTTCATTTATTTCCATAAAAGCAGAATCTGCAATGAGAACATTCAAATTACCACGATTAGCTGAGTGGTCATAAATATGAACATCCTTTAATGTGCCTTGTGGTGTTCTATCTAAAATACGGATAGCGAATCCATCAATTCCTTTGTAATAACTGCCTGGTTTCAAAGTAAACTCGGGCTTCGCATTACTCAAATCATATAAAAGACTATACAGTTTTAGGTTAGCCCATGGAATCACAAATGCCGTAAAACTAAATGTAATTCCTGTCAAAAGTAGGGTAACAACAAAAATGGGATAAATCACTCTCCATAAACTAATTCCACTAGCTTTAATCGCAGAGAGCTCATAGTTCTCACCGAGCCTGCCCAATGTCATTAAAGAACCTACCATAATACCAAGCGGTAAAGCCAATACCGATAACTGAAAAGAAGCGTAACCAAAAAGTTTCGCAATTAAACTCGGTGAAAATCCTTTTCCCAAAATATCGTCCTGATACTTTGCAATAAACTGCAATACTAAAACAAATAAGGCAACAGCAAAAGAAACTAAAAAATTCGGTAAAAATGAAAGTAAAACTAGCTTATGAAGTTTTTTCATCCTTAAATTGCCCGGATACCTTTCTCTTTTAAATTTAAATACAACGTTTTTTCTAGTTTACGTTTATAAGGTTTAACTTTTAATCTACCGATTTCGTTATTAGTACCTGCCTCTAAAAAAATAAACATGGGAATACTATCTACTTTATAAGTTTGATACCATTTTAATGAATCTTTTTTGGTTGTATCTACGGAAATAATTTGAATACTTTGTAAAGGTAAATAAGAACGTATAGCCATAAATTTAGGCACCCACTTTCTACTATCCGAGCACCAGGTCCCTAAAAACAATTTTAAATCCATTGGAACATTTAGCCGTTTTAAAGAATCCAAATAAGTGGAGTCAGGTTTATATTTTTCATTGATTTTTACTTTCCATTTACAAGAATCAGCGAATTCCTCCCATTTGTAATAACCTCTTAAATATTGATTTTTTTTGCAACTTTCAGTAAATAAGAGTATTATGCATACTGAACTAAATAAAATAAACTTATAGAGAAATGCTATTTTCATCAAAGCAAAATTACAGAAAGTTTATAAAAAAGTTACCAAACCAAGAGACAAAAGAGGACTCAAAGAAAGCCAGAATGAAGGATAAAATTAGGGTCAATCAAAATCAAGTTTATAATCCAGGATTTCATGCCATGGTAGCCCGTACTTTCCGAGTAAGTCAAGGAAGGGGTCGGGGTCAAATTGTTCTACGTTCCAAACGCCTGCACCTGACCATTTTCCAGTAAGTACCATTAAAGCCCCCAACATAGCAGGAACGCCCGTAGTATAGGAAACTCCCTGTGCTCCTACCTCTTGATAACAAGCGGCATGGTCGCAATTATTATAAATGAAGTAGGTTCTCGGTTTACCATCTTTTATCCCACGAATTTGACAACCAATAGAAGTTTGTCCCGTATAATTTTCCGCCAAGGAACTAGGATCAGGTAGCAGCGCTTTTAAAAACTCAATCGGTATAATTTCTATTCCCTTATATTTCACAGGCTGGATAGAGGTCATCCCTACATTTTGAAGTACTCGTAAATGAGTTAAGTAATTTTCCGAGAAGGTCATCCAGAACCTTGCTCTTTTTAAAGTAGGAAAATGAATTACTAAGGATTCTAATTCTTCATGGTACAACAAATAAGATTCACGGGGTCCTATTTCGGGATAATTGACAGGTTGATGGATTTCAAGAGGTTTGGTTTCAATCCACAGACCATTCTCATAATATCGGCCATTTTGTGTAATTTCACGGATATTGATTTCTGGATTAAAATTGGTTGCAAAAGCTTTCCCATGATTTCCAGCATTACAATCCACAATATCCAGGTAATGTATTTCGTCAAAGAAATGCTTTGCGGCACGAGCAGTAAAGATATTCGTAACGCCGGGGTCAAAACCACAACCTAAAACAGCCATGATTCCTGCTTGCTTAAACCGTTCTTGATATGCCCATTGCCATTTATACTCAAATTTTGCAACCTCACGAGGCTCATAATTTGCGGTATCTAAATAATGGACTTTGGTCTCTAAACAAGCATCCATAATCGTTAAATCTTGGTAGGGCAAAGCCACATTTATAACAATTGCTGGCTGAAAAGATTGTATTAAAGCCACTAATTCAGGTACATTATCTGCATCTACCGCGGCTGTTTGTATAGTTCTATTGTATTTTTTTTGTATACTAAGAGCAATAGCATCGCATTTTGATTTGGTACGAGAGGCTAATAAAATTTCACCAAAAACCGATGGCTCAGCTGCGCATTTATGGGCTACCACATTACCTACACCGCCTGCCCCAATAATTAAAACTCTATGCATTTCGTTTTTTACGCAAAAATAGCTATTTTTCTTTTCTATAAACAAAAATACAGCTTGAATTTCTTCAAACTGTATCTTTTTATCGATGATATCCCCATTTTATTTCAGGGCCGCTTTAAATTCTGGATTATCCCTATATTTTAGGAATTCTAAATCTTTGTAAGCTTTATCGGAG
This sequence comes from uncultured Bacteroidia bacterium, assembly GCA_938005475.1. GTDB lineage: Bacteria > Bacteroidota > Bacteroidia > J057 > CALLMJ01 > CALLMJ01. The sequence continues at coordinate 6,511 of CALLNY010000062.1, forward strand.
AGTTTACTATCTAAACTAACTGCTTTTTTGAGATTAGTTACTAAAAGATTGGTATCAGAACTTCTTGCACCTACAATAGCTAAAACGTAGTAAGTCAAAGCGAAATTAGGGTCTACTCGGGTTGCGGATTCTAAATCTGCTTTAGCTCCCGCCAAATCGCCCATTAATAACTTGCAGAGTCCGGCATTGTATAAAGCACCCGTTTGATTTCTAACCGCATTAAATTTTTCTGCCGCTTCGGGGTACATAGCCATTTTCTCATCAATAACCGCCATGTTGAATGTTACCTCAGCGGAACTCATTGCATTCATAGAAGCCTGATAATAACTTCTTGCTTCGGTTAGATTCTTTTTGTTTTTATATGCAACCCCTAAATTGTTCATGATTGCATGGTTATTAGGTTTTACTTGGTTTGCTTTGGTTAATAATGGAAATGCTTCATCGGTTAGACCTTCTTTTAAATAAATAACTGCTAAATCATTCAAACCTCTGTAATCATCAGGGAAAGCATCTACGAATTGTTTTAGTAATACTTTTTTAGCCTCTAAATTTTCTTGACGACTAATAGCAAATAAGAAATCTTCTTTCTCTAATTTACCTTTCAAAGAAGTACCATTAGCTACTGCTTGGTTAGCAAGTGCATCAATTTCTGCGTCCGTAAGTTTAGTTTCATTACCCTCAATGCGAATAGTTGCTCTACGTAGGGGGGCTAAAATTTCTTCTACTCTCCTAGCGCCGCCCACAAGTGCCATAATTCTTCTCTCTTTTTCATCTTCTTCGTATCCAGCAGACACAATTTCAATAATTTTTGACTTAACGTCTTCTGTGTAGGGCATAGCATACAAATTTGCTTTAAATCCCTCCCAGTCCTCAGAAGTAGTTGTAATATTAAAGAAAGTAGAATCTAATTGAACAGTATAACCATTATCTTTTAATTGCTTTTCAAGCCATTTTTTTACTTCTTTTGAACGCGCAATAGATAAAAATCTATTTCTAGCTAATGGACCTTCAGGAGAAGCAAAACCTGCTATCGTAACCGATGTAGCAGGAATTTTTCTACTTAACATTTCTCCGATTTGTTTAATTTCTTGTTTTTCAAATTCTGTTGGACGAATTTTAAAAACATCTTGCGGAAACTGAAATTTAGCTTCATAAGAAATGGGAACACTAGACTTATGTTCATGTTTATTTTCTAAAGTAATTAGTTTATCTGCTTCATAAACTAATCGGGAGGTAGTTATGCAACAAGGTGCGAGCTGAGTTTCGGGAAGGTCTATGGTTTTAGACTTACGAGTATATTGATTTTGAGCAATCAAATTCCCTCCGTCCATTTTTTCATTATAAACCTGCGCAACATTTAGTTTTGCCTGAGCGCCTGATTTTTTTATATCCGGGTATTTATCGCTACTAATTCTCACACGGTCCATCGTAAATGTTTCAGAACCGTTCTTTATTACTAACTTTCCATTATATTCGCCACCTTTTTTAAATCCTGACTTCGGCGCAATACTTGCTCTTACCGTAAATTTTACAGAATCTGCATGAACTTCTAATGGATTTGGGTTAACGGTTACGGAACCCCCTTTGAAACCTTTACAGCTAATTATGCTAATTGCTACTGCTGTTATAATGCCAAAATAGCCTATTTTATTCATATTTTCTTTTTTTCTTTATTTTTTTACTTAAAAAGTTTGTTTCAGAACGCAAAATTATAAAACTTTTGATATGTAAATAAATTTTCCATTTTTTTTTAGATTTTTGTACCAAAGCAGATTATTCACAAAATCCATTTTACATCAAAATCTGCTTCTGAATAATTTTGTGGAACTCTATTTTTTCGTTTTAATCTTACTAAAATTTTTAATTTTGCGGCAAATAAAAAATTATAATGAGTTTTATTGAAGAAATCAAAGCAAGAGAAATTTTGGATTCTCGTGGTAATCCTACCGTAGAAGTAGATGTTTATTTAGATAATGGAGTAATTGGCAGAGCCGCTGTTCCCTCAGGAGCCTCAACAGGTAAGCATGAAGCGGTTGAGCTAAGAGATGGTGAAAAAAATCGGTTCTTAGGAAAAGGCGTTAGAAAAGCAGTCACTAATGTAGAACTACTTGCAAAGGAATTAAGAGGCATGTTGGTTTTTGAGCAAGTAAAGTTAGATAAAATGATGCTTCAAATCGATGGTTCAGAAAATAAATCTAATATTGGAGCAAATGCCATTCTGGGTGTATCCTTAGCTATTGCTAAAGCAGCCGCTCAATCTTTAGGGCTACCTTTGTACCGTTATATTGGGGGAGTAAATGCAAAAGTGTTACCCATGCCTATGATGAACATTTTAAATGGTGGTAAACATGCTGATAATTCTATTGATTTTCAAGAATTTATGATTATACCCGTTAAAGCTACTTCTTTTGCTGAAGGTTTAAGAATGGGAACAGAAGTCTTCCACTCTCTAAAAAAGGTATTACACAATAAAGGATTAAGTACCAATGTGGGAGATGAGGGGGGATTTGCTCCGAATTTATCGTCTAACCAAGAAGCTATTGAGCTTGTTTTGATGGCTATCGAAAAGGCTGGTTATAAACCCGGAGAAGATATTTTTATTACTTTAGATGCCGCCGCTTCTGAAATGTATAACGACCAAACAGGTCTCTACCAATTCTATAAATCTTCAAAAAAAGAAATTTCCTCCGAAGAATTGGTTAATTATTGGATTGAATGGTGCAATAAATACCCTATCATTTCAATTGAAGATGGTCTACATGAAGATGATTGGGCAGGTTGGGAAAAACTCACACAAGCTCTTGGCAACAAAATTCAATTAGTAGGTGATGATTTATTTGTTACTAACGTAAAACGTTTACAACAAGGTATCAAACAACAGGTAGCAAACGCTATTCTCGTTAAAGTCAATCAAATAGGAACGCTAACTGAAACCATTGAAGCCGTTGAATTAGCCACTCGTAATGGTTATACAAATATCATAAGCCATCGAAGTGGTGAAACCGAAGATAATACTATCGCAGATATCGCAGTTGCTTTAAATTCGGGACAAATTAAAACAGGCTCTGCAAGCCGTAGTGACCGAATCGCTAAATATAACCAATTGCTAAGAATTGAAGAAGAACTTGGGGATACCGCAATTTATGGGGGTAGTTTATTAAAATTTATAAGGTGATTTCTTGTCTATATTACGAAAAAATATTAAAGTGTTTCTCTGTGTACTCAGTGGTGAATTTTTTTAGAAAGCACAGAAAACACTTAGGTCCTAATGTATTTAAAATAGAAAGTATAGTTTCTAGCAAAATTTTGTTTAATTTATCCCTTAATTAAATAGGGAATAAAGATTAACATTCCAATAAAAGCGCATATCATAGCGGCAATTAATACCGCTGATGCGGCTACGTCTTTTGCATTTTTCGCTTTCTCGTGATAATTCGGCGAGACTAAGTCTACGATTTGCTCAACAGCTGTATTCATAGCTTCTAAACTCCAAATTATACCTATACAAAATAACAAAATTATCCATTCGGTCTTTGTAACTCCCAAATAATAACCGAGCATTACAACGATTATGGTAAACGCAAAATGAATTTTAGCATGTGTTTGCGATAAAAAAAGAAACCACAAGCCCTGAAAAGCATAATAAAAACTTCTCAAACGATTCTTAAACATAAGCTTACAAATATCGCTCTAACTCAATTTCTGACTTTACTAAAACTTCACGCGGTTTAGAGCCATTAGTAGGTCCTACGATACCTGCTTTTTCGAGTTGATCCATAATTCTACCTGCACGGTTATAACCTAATTTAAGCCTTCTCTGTATCAAAGAAGTAGAACCATGTTGGTGTTTTACGATAAGCCTTGCCGCTTCTTCAAACATAGAGTCACGTAAACCATTATCCTCGCCCTCATCAAAAGAAGGATCTTCATTTTCTAAACGTACTTCAGGAAGCAAATAAGCATCAGGATAACCTCTTTGCTGTGCAATAAAATCTACAATATTTTCTACTTCTTTGGTATCTATGTAAGGATTTTGGATACGTATCAAGTCAGAACCATTAGAAAATAATAAATCCCCTCTACCGATGAGTTGGTCTGCACCGTTCGTATCTAAAATAGTGCGGGAGTCAACTTTGGAGATAACTCTAAAAGAAATTCGAGCAGGGAAATTGGCTTTGATAATTCCTGTAATAACGTTTACAGAAGGTCTTTGCGTTGCAACCACTAAATGAATGCCGATAGCCCTTGCTAATTGTGCTAACCTTGCAATAGGGGTTTCTACTTCCCTACCTGCGGTCATCATCAAATCCGCTAATTCATCAATAATAAGAACAATATAAGGCAAAAATCTGTGCCCGTATTTAGGACTCAGTTTACGATTGATAAACTTGTTATTGTACTCGGTAATGTTTCTTACACCAGCCATTTTGAGTAGGTCATAGCGGTCATCCATTTCTTGGCATAAACTCGTCAGTACTGTAATTACTTGTTTTACGTCGGTGATAATTGCATCTTCAAAATTAGGTAATTTAGCAAGGAAATGGTTTTCTAGTTTTTGGAACAATGAGAGTTCTACTTTTTTGGGGTCAATTAAAACGAATTTTACTTGCGAAGGATGTTTTTTGTATAGGATACTGGTAATGATACCATTGAGCCCAACAGATTTTCCCTGCCCTGTTGCACCTGCAACCAGTAAATGCGGCATTTTCGTAAGGTCTGCAACAAAGACTTCATTCGCAATCGTTTTGCCCAACACAATGGGTAATTCTGCTTTGGTATCCCTAAATTTTTCTGTTGCAATGACACTTCGAAAAGGGACAATTTCAGGGTTAGAATTAGGAATTTCAATTCCTATTGTTCCCTTACCTGGCATTGGGGCAATAATACGAATACCTAACGCCGCTAAACTTAAAGCAATATCATCTTCTAAGCCCTTTATTTTCGAAATCTTTACGCCCGGAGCAGGAATAATTTCGTATAACGTAACCGTTGGACCCACCGTCGCTTTGATGTGCGTAATCTCTATTTTATAGTCTTGAAGTGTTTTGACAATTTTGTTTTTATTCTCTTCTAATTCTTCACGATTGACAACAATATTCTTATTAAAATCAACAGCATTAAGTAAATCAATAGTGGGATATTGATACGAAGATAAATCTTTTGTAGGGTCGTACATTTCCCAATCCCCAACATCTTCATCATCTAATAAGGTGGCTTGGTCTTCCTCAGGAATAACTTTTACAAATTCCTCTTCCTCTGTTTTACCGATATTAGTAAAGACATCATCATTATTCAGTACCAGTACAGGGACTTCTTTTTGTCCTTCTTCAATTTCAAAAGAAATTTCTCCTTTCCTACGGTTATCAAAATGGGATTTATGAGGTACCTCTAATTCAATACTATCTTTATCTATTTCAGAAGAAGTGACGTTTTCTTTTTTTGAGCCGTTGAGTTCAGTTTTTTTTTCGTCATTAGTATATTCTAACCCATCTTTTTTAAATGACAAAATAAAATCATCTTGTTTAGAGGTCTCTTTTTGAGTAGTTTCAGTCTCTCTTGTTGTAGTTTTGGGAGAAGGGCTTTGCATTTCAAAATTTAAGGAAGGTATATATAAAAATAAATTTTTAGCCCACAGGAATTGATTTTGTAAGTGATAACTAATAAATAGCGTAGCAATTACCAATAAAATAAAGCCTAGCCCTATATTACCAATAAATAAAGCCGTTTGTTCTGCGAGAGTAAGTCCTATACTGCCTGCAATTTCTACGGAAGACCAACGAAAAACAAGCGTGAAAAGCCCTAATGTAATAGATACATAGTACAATAAAAAAGCCATATATAAGAATCCAAACGACAAACGGTTCCAACCTTTATTAAAATAAATAACAATACTAAACCACAACACCCATAAGGGAATCACTAAACTAAAATACCCAAAACCATTAAAAATAAAAATATATGCTAATGAAGACCCAACCGCTCCGCCCCAGTTCTTAGAATATCTAGCTAATACCTCAAAATTTTGTTGATATAACGATTGGTCCGATAAACCATGATAAATATACGAAATAAAACTAACTGCAAGAAATATCCCGAATAAAAACACAATCAAAGCTAACCACTTTCTATGTTTTTCACACCACTTTAAATTCCACATAAAAAAATGATTAGCCCCAAAATCAAAGGACTTTGTATTGTTTTTTTTTTGCGATTCTTTTGTTTTAAAAGTGTTTTTGGAAACTTTTTTAGGATTTTCCATAGTGTACAAAAATAGAACAAAAGTCCATGAAGAAACTTAACCAATAAAATTTGTATTCCACTTGTGAATATCTTTATAAAATGAAAAATTGTGGAAAAGACACGTATTGGTCACTATCAGAAAATACGGTTTTTGTTTTTTGGTTTGTAATAGAATTATTTGTAACTTTGTTATGAATTTAGCATGAAAGGATTGCAGTTTCTTGTTATTCTTTTTTTGATTTTTATTGCCACAGGGATAATATCTTGTAATCCCAAGAAAGGAAACGCTTTAGGAAGGGCTTACCGTAATTTTACTTCTTTTTTCAATGGTTATTATCATGCGAGAATAAAATATAAAGAAGGGACACAAAAAACAGAAAGTAACTTTAAAGTACCTGAAGATGGTTCTTTTTTAGTTTTAGGCATACCTAGTTTAGAAGAAGCAAAAAGTGGTTTTGCGGATTTTGATGAGGTTGTAAAGAAGTGTGATGTAATCATTTTTAAGCATCGTAAAAAGAAAGACCAAGAACCTTTAGTAGATTGGATTTTTAAATATAATAATTGGGTAGATGATGCTCGTATTTTGATTGGAAAAGCATGGTTCACTAAACAAAATTACATTTTAGCCCAACAAAATTTTGCTTATGTTTTAGCGGCATTTCCCCAATCTAAAAACCGCCCTGAAGCTTATTTATGGCTAGCTAAAACCCAGTTAGCCAATGATAATGCCATAGCCGCAAAACAAACTCTCGATAAAATGTTCAAAGAAGAAATCAATATTAAACCTAAAATTCAAGCCGAAGCCCAAAAAATTTATGCTATGCTTTCTATCTACGATAAGGAACTTGATAAAGCTATCATCGCATTAGAAGACGCTTTATCATATCAAAAAGGAAAAAAAGAAAAAGCCAAAATCCATTTCTTACTAGGGCAGTTATACGATGCAAAAGGAGCCTATCCACAAGCAGTTGAAAACTTCCAAAAAGTAGTCCGTATCAATCCCTCAAATCAAATGGTTTTCAATGCCTTAGTTAATATAAACAAAGTAAATGTAAAATACTTACCCGAAGGATCGGATATGTCTGAACAAGCAAAAGCCTTCAAAAAATTAGCGAAAGACGTCAAATACGAAGAATTTAAAGACCAAATCTACTATGAACTCGCTATGCTTGAACTAAAACAAAAAAATAAAGATAAAGCCATAGAATACCTTAAAATTTCTACACAAGCCAGTAGAACTAACTCTTCTCAAAAATCATTGTCTTACTATGCTCTTGGTAAAATCTTCTTTGAAGACAAAAACTTTAAGTTAGCACAGGCTTATTATGATACCGCCGCTACTACTGTTACCAATAAATCTCCTTATTACGATGAAATTAAAACCGTTTCTGCTGTACTCAAAGATTACGTAAAATACCTAAACACTATACAACGAAATGACTCATTATTAGCGTTAAGTCGTTTACCAGAGGACCAACTCATCCAATATATTGACAATCTGATTGAACAAGAAAAAAAGTTAAAAGAAATTCAAGAAAAACAACAACAAGCCGCCGCTAATAACATGGACTACATGCGTGATATCAATCAACCGAACGTATCAGAATTTTATTTTGATAATCAGCAATTAGTTGCATCAGGGAAAACTGAATTTAGAAGGTTCTGGGGAGAACGAAAAAATGAAGACAACTGGAGACGTAGTAACAAAGAGCAAACCTTCGAAACTAACAACGAACAAAATGAAAATACTACTAATCTAACGAATTTAAATGATACCCAAAAAGCGCGTGAAGCCTATCTAAAAAATATACCTAAAACAGATTCCGCAAAAACAGTGCTACATAAGCAAATCCAAGAAGCTTACTTTGAGTTAGGTAATCTTTATGCTTATAAACTAAATATCCCTGATTCCGCAGTTACTAACTGGAAAACTCTCATCAAACGATACCCCCAATCCGATTATACGCCCAAAGCCGCTTACTCCCTCTATACCCTGCTCAATAAAATAAATAATCCCTCCGAAGCCAATTTTTATAAAAACCTAATTACTCAAAATTATCCTAATTCCGACTTTGATAAGCTCATAAAGGGAGAAAAAATTGCAGAATCCTCCGCTTTACCTTCTGATTTTATGGACGCCTACAATGGTACAGTAGGTGCTTATAACAATGCGCAATATCAAACCACCATCAACATGGCTAATCATTTATTGAAAACTTATCCTACTAATTACCTTACTGCCAAGTTGTTTTACATGAAAGCAATGAGCTACGGCTATTTAGGACAAAAAGATAGTTTACAAGCAGGTTTACAATATTTAGTAAAAAATTACCCCGATGACCCCGTAACTAATACTGCTAAAAAAACCCTCGCTATCATGGATGGTAAAGACCCAGCCACTAATACTAACCCCAATAACTCCTTTAACCCCCAAAATAACCCTAACGAAGAAAAAACAATTGCTTTCAGTAAAGAGGTAAAACCCAAAGAACAAATTTACGTAATCTTTTTTATTGAACAAAAAAAGGTCAATTTAAATGAACTTAAAGTCGCTATTTCAGATTTCAATAAAGCAAATTTCGCTGAAACCAAATTAAATTCTTTGGTTTTTAGTTATCAAGGAACACATCATTTAGGGCAAGTACAAACTTTTGAAACACTCAAAGATGCTGATAAATACATAAAATTGATAATATCAGAAGAAAAATTTAAGCCATGGCTCGGTGATAATCCACATCAATCCATTTGTTTTATGACCATGTCTAATTTCCGTTTAGCTTACGGACAAAAGAAAATGAACGATTATTTTGACTTTTATATCAAGAATCGTGAAGAAATGTTAAAAAAATAAGAAATGATTAAATTATTTGTTTTTTTATGTTTATTATTATGCAGTAGCATTTATGCACAGCACCTTACTCTTACAGGAACGCGCGGTACTATCATTCAACACACTCAAAAATTGAGTCATCTCATAGAAAAAAGACCTTATTTTTTAGAACTTTCATTTTCAAAAACTTGTGATGGAACCCAGTTGTGGCATCATGAAAACCAGTTCCCTGATTATGGTTTTTCGCTGAATTACCAAAATTTAGGAAATCCTAATAAATTAGGCAATGCCTGGGCTTTAGCTACCTTCTTTGAAATCAATTTACATAAACCCCAAAAAATTGTCAATATGAAATTACGTTTTACAGGAGGCTTTGCTTATGTCACCAAAAGTTTTCATTTATACGAAAATCATAAAAATATTGCGTTAAGCTCCCATATGAATGTTTTTGCCGCTTTGCGTGGGTCGTTATTCATAAAACTACATTCTCACTTCTTTATCATACCTAATTTACAATTTTCGCATGTCAGTAACGGGCGTTATAAAGTACCTAATCTCGGCATTAACACACTCTATCCCAACATTGCGTTACAATACCGTTTCAAAGAAGCCGAAAAAAAAACAGTAATAGATAGTAGTTATCGAAAAACCTCTAAAAACGAAGTTTATATTTGGGCTGGCTACGGACGTAATCAAGACAACCCACCCGGAGGATCTTCTTTTTCTAACTATACGCTCTCGGCAACCTATCTACGGAATCTAAAAAATCGCCACCAACTCGGCGTAGGTTTAGATGCTTTCTATGAACCTGCATTGAATATTAGAACACAATCCGTTGAAAATGTCACTACTTTTTATTTCAAGAATGGATTCTCCACCGGAATAAAATTAGCTTACGCCTTTAATTATGGAAGATGGGTACTACCTATTGAATATGGCTATTACCTACTTTCAGGTGTAAACCAATTTCCAAATGGTAGACATTTTCATAGAATTGGATTGCGATACTACCACAAAAATAAATGGGTAACCAGTTTCACTTTAAAAAGTCATTTTGCAGTAGCCTACCATTTTGATTTAGGACTGGGATACCGATTTTTTGTAAAAAAATAACATAAGAAAAATAAAACAATTTGATATAGTTGTTATAAACGCTATTTGGTAAACTATTAAGCACCATTAGATACAAAATTTTGATAAAACAATAATTAGTTACAAAAATAAAAAAGAACTAATCAGAAAATTCCCAAATTATGGTGTCCATTCATAAGTATTTCCATTATTTAAATCAATAAAATAAGCTTTGCCATTTAGAGCAACAGCATAATTTAAACTAACAGAATTACTAGAAAATGGTGCAGGGCAGGGCATTGCAGACCAAGAGTCATTGTCTGGATCATAACGATAAATTGTTTTATTATTATCTACAACATACCCATAATCACCCAGTGAAAAATACGCAAATTTTTGACCAGGAGTACCAGGATAGGTTGCTTTTGTAATCCATGTATTTGTAGATTCATCAAATTCATACCAATCATTTCTATCATAGATACAGCCAACCCATGATCTCCCTAATCCCATGTAAAGTTTACCTTTTATTTTCATTATAGCTAGGTATCCTCTGCCTCCATTCGGAATATTTCCAAGGGTAGTCCAAGTATTCGTTGATGCAATGTATCTTTGTAGAGTTCCATTTATATCACAAGGACAACAACCATTTCCTGTCCTTCCTCCTATATGATATAAAGTATCACTATTTTCGGGGTAGTATATAGTAGTTCCATGTAAACCAATAGGAGTTGTCCCTGCTGATGTTGTCCACGTATTCGTTGCAATGTTATATTTTGTCACTAGATTCGTAGTAGGACCACAATTATAACCACCATTCATAACCCAAGCATTTGTACCATTTGAAAATGAATGTCCTGCAGCATGATTAACCGGAACAGGAGCAATAGATGTCCAAATATTTGCAATAGGATTATACTTATAGCAAGTATTAGTAAAACCGCTACACCAACTTGTAATGCCACCGATAATATAAACTTCATTATTAGCAACAAACAGGTTTGGAACCCTTGGAGTTGAGCCAGGAAAGCTAGCTTTGGATACGAAATTACTGGGTATTATATTTACATTCACGCAAGCATCAGTAGAGTAACAACCCGCCACATACACTTTGCAGCAGTAAGTTCCGCTATTAGCAGTATTAGCATTACTAATTGATGGATTTTGTGCAGTAGAATAAAAACCATTAGGCCCCGTCCATATATAAGTGGCACCTGTAATCGTTGATGCAGTTAAATTGAGAGTTTGACCTGAGCAAACCGGAGAATTACTACTTACAGCTGGTGCTGGAGGCGCCATACAAGGTGCAGTGCTTGCACAAGTTGATATCCATTGACTACCATTCCAAAATTCTAAACAATG
>CALLNY010000063.1 GCA_938005475.1 uncultured Bacteroidia bacterium
TACTTCTGGTGAAAGCCCCAAAAATCCCGTTCTATCACCCGATGGTAGTCGCGTGGCATACATTTACGATCGTACGTATGCATACGTCAATCAAAATAAAGATACCGTTTATCGAAAAGTTACCGACATGATTTCCAGAAATATCAATGGATATGATAAAAGGGAATTGACAATCAACAACGCCATACCCGATGATACCAAATACAAATCATCATTTTATCCATTTTGGTTAAGTAATACTGAATTACTTTATTCTGCTGGGAAAATTTTCAAAGTTACTGATGATGTTTCCCCTAATGTTAATGCAATTACAGATAACTTAAAAGCAGGTGGACAGTTACAGGTATTTAAGAATTAAATTATGCGAAAATACACAACTTTACTTTTGATTTTAGGAATATTACATATCGTGGGATGCAAGAAGGATAAAAAGCCTTCACCTCAACAAAATCAAAATAACAGCCCAACAACTAATCTTAATGGGTGGAGTTATCATGGAAATTCAGAAATAAAAGTTTCCAGTGCAAATAATAAATATCAATTATACCTTTGTAAAGTTCATCAACACAGTGGCGAAGTTTTAGATGTTTTCTATGGTACAAGGTACATGATTCCTAATACACCTGGTTTGATTACCACAAGTTCAACTCGTTGGTTGCTCAAATCTGATGGCAGCACTATTCGTACCAGTGATGATTTACTAAATGAATTTAGTTCTACTTCAGGGCGTTTATTTCAGGGATCTAATGGTGAAGAAAACATACCTCCGATTCATGTTGAAGTACTTGGATCTGGGGTTGGAGAGTTTAAGGTTACTAATCCCTTTCAGATAACAAATAACTTAAATGCTCCAAGTGGAGGATCTTTAATTGGCTGGGAAAATTGGAGTGGTAGCGATTTGCCAGTTAGTATTACTACTACATTGGTTTGTCATCTTATACAACCCAATATTAAAGTGGATGTAAGTGATATTTATTGGTTCGGGTACACCTTGGCTGTTGGTAAAAACCCTACAACTGATCAATACTTTGTATTGACATACCACCGAGACTCCAGTTTCATCATGTTGAATGCAGTTTCACCCCAAAACCTAAGCACTAATTATGGTACTATGCGAAAAATACAGCCTCTCATGGGAAAAAAACTGAGAGAAATTATTCCTGATTGGACAACCAACCCGGTAGATATGGATATATGGCCCCTATATTATCAATACAGTTCAGAACCCCATAGTATTTATTTCCTTGTTCAAAATCAAACCAAGATTTATGTACTAAAAATCAATCTTAATAATTTTCAGTTCAGTTTAGTACATCAATATACACAGCCTCGAAATAGTAATAATGGTGGTATTAATGAAATTTTTGGTATTCAATTCATAGATAAAGAACCGGGAACCTTTCTTTTTTACGAACGAAGACAATCCGGCATTTATGCCTTACTTCATAAAAACGGCACTACTCAACAAATTACGATGCCGCAGTTTAATTCAGAAGTAGTACCCTCCATTGCCTCTCTTCGATTTGATAATAATAAATATTGGCTTATCGTTGCTTCAAAAGATAAAAAAGTCCATTTATTCAGTAGAAATTATTAATGTAAATTATTAAAAATATTATGAAAAAGTTAGTGGTTATCGCAATACTGTTAAAGTATATTTCAATGCAGGCACAGATTTACCCGGATTATAAAGTTCCGGTGCCGGATATTCTCACGCTTAACCATGCGTGCATGCAAGGAAATATGCAGCAGCTATTTCAAAATGTAGCAGGTACTTCTGATCCGTCTAGCGCACAGTTTACTCATGTAACCAGCGATGCTGCTGGCAATTTGTATTTTACCGGCTATGCTGATTTTACCGTGAATCCGCCTACGAATCCCAACTTTCCGTATGCAACTCCCTCCATCACGTTTGGCAGTAACTCGGCAAACCCTATCACACAAACCCGCCCTGCCGAACACAAATTTTTTGTAGCTAAATACAGCGTTAACGGAAACCCATCATGGGTGGGGTTTTTATCGGAAAATCCCACCAAGTTGCTTTGGGAAGAATCTACACAAAAACTGTATCTGACTTTCGCTGCCACAGGTAACGGTATCAGTTTTAATGGCACTATGATGCCTCTGGATTCTGCCTATCAGGGCAACGAGATTGTTATTCTTACGCTCAGCAGTGACGGTTCCTACTATAATTTTTACAAAAACAGATTCACGTATGATTTCATTTTAGCTGGCGGCAAAAAAATTCTCGTTTACCGCAGGCAGTATACTACTACTTACTTTGAAACCCGCTTCGGATTTTTCGAAAATAATCAAGTCGTTAAATGGCAGAATCCCCCGTCCGGTACCTTTGATTTTATTCATAATTTGTTTTATAACCATTATGATAACTCACTTTGGTTTCTGGGCAATTCAAAAGATAAATATTACCGCTTGTTTCTGTCAACAACCGACACGCTTATTTTTGAAAATATAGCCCGCAACCTGAATCAAGAGACAGGAATTCCCATCGAGAACGTCAAAAGTATTGACAAATTTCACTTTCTGCCTGATGGAGGATATATCGGTGAGTATTACACGCAATATAATGTAAATGGAAACTCGCCCATGAAAGTTCTGAAATTAGTGCGAATGGACGCATCGAATAATGTAATTTGGCGTACAAAATTTTCACCACAAAATGATATGTGGCACAAAGCGATAGTGGATGGCAATGGCGATGTATGGATAGATTTACCGACTACATTCTATTACGATAAATGCAACGCCATTACAGCGGGAAAAGAATATACCCTCAATCCATGGGGCAATGTAGGAGTAGTCAATAATTATTTATTGCAATTAGACGGAGCCACAGGTGACATCAAAAACGCTTATATCAACGGCTACGGCAATGTGAATTATTCAATGGAAATTTCATTATACACCAACATGCAGTTGCTTCATGTTGCAACGGGCAATAAGCTCATTACCACACCGCAGATCGGAGCAGTAGCCTATTATCCCGATGCTTCCGGTAATTTCAAACCCTACTACACTACTTGCACTAATCAACTACTACCCAGCCAGTTCATGTGGGTAAGTTTTGATTTGAATAATTTAGTCTCCTACAAAAGAGAAGAACAATCAGAAGAAGAGGTTTATAAAAATTATTTTAGCAATCAAAGTTCGTCAAACTTATTCATATACCCTAATCCTAATCAGGGGCAATTTACTATTCAAACTGAAAATGGCGGAGTGTTTGAGTTAATGGATATTACCGGTAAGGTGCTAAACACTTACATTATTACCAGCAATGTTCAAACATTGAATGTAAACCTACCTGCGGGCATGTATTTTATCCGTGAAAAAGGAAGTGGATTTACACATAAGCTAATCATTGAATAAACTTTAAATTTTCGGCATAAGTATAAGGGCATAGAGCATATTGATATCTCTGTGCCCTTTATGATTTCAGCCAACCTTGGTTCGACAAGCTCACCAACTATCAAGATAATGTTTTAACAATGTAATTACGCCTATTTTACATTCTAAATCACTAGCAAATTTTATTTTGTTTTGTCATTTTGAACGAATGCAATGATAAAAACAATCTCAAAGAGCGTGATATTTTACTTTATTCTTTGACGTATTTTTTCCCTCCACAATACTGGCATCTTGGTTGTTCTGTGTGAGAATAAACTTTACCTTTTCCATCACAACTTGTGCATACACGCTTACTATAAAACTTAACGACTTGACCGGCTCCCACTACCTCGTCTGCTATCTCTTTGTATCCCTTTCCTCCACACCAATTACAATCTCTGTAAACGACTGTTAGAGGTTCTAAACCACTCGCATTACATCTTGGACATGGTTTTTCTTTACTGATTTCTACGGGAATATTTTGTTTTACCCCAAGCTTTTTTAAGTAATCAATAACAGGATTATTTTTATTTTTGATAGCTAAGTCTAACGCTGTCTCTCCTTTTTCAGTAGTAAAATTTCTGTCTGCACCCTTTTCTATCAAATATTTAACAACAGGCAAAGAAATATTACTTTTATCGAAAAATAAAACAGAATTAATTAAAGGAGTTTTTCCTAAATCGTCTATAGCATTTACGTTTAATCCATAATCTTCTACTAGTAATTGAACGATTTCTAATCTTCTATGTACGGCGGCAATATGCAAAGGGTAACCCTTTTTGACATCAGCCCCCAGCTCAATTAATCTTTTTACCGCTTTGGGATTGCCCCCATGACAAGCTCCCTCTAATGCATATGATAAGGAGCCATACGCCCCTTGATAAACGCTATTAGGATTTGCTTTATATTTTACTAAAATTTCTATAGCTTCTATTCCCCTATCAGGAAAATACTCCCGATAGGTATAAAATAAAAAATTTAAAGGTGGTTCATTATTCAAACTAACATTGCTTAAATCTCCTATTTTCTTTGAATATTTTTCTATTTTGCCTATATCCAAAATTTTAATACTCTCATACAAATTAACAATATCCTTGTTCTGTCCATTTAAAGACATACATCCGAATATCACGCATAAAATGATTAACCACTTCATATTTTTTTATTTTTAGTATTTTTAACCTGCAACTTTTCTTGGAAATAATAAATTAAAAACCATACCCAAATTCGGTCTTAAATAATCAAAAGAGCTCGTCCATTCATTATGGTATTTTATTCCTATAAAAACACTTACATTAGTCATCATAGGGTTAGAGTGTTTATTAATTTTGATAGTAGGACCATTGATATTTAGACGTGTATAAAGATTGTATCCTTGATATTTTGATAAAAATTTTTGTTGGTGGATTTCAAAAGGTCTCTGTCCTGCTTCAAGTCCTGCTCCCAACATCAAACTAAAAACTACATGTTTCCAGTTATCAAGGCCAATAAAAGTATAAAAAAACGAAGTAGACCATTGATTACCACCTCTGCTCCATTTCCCGGTAGAATAAGTTTTATTAGAAAAAAAGTTTAGTGAATTTTCCACTGTCCAACCAGCCTCTATAATAAAGTAAGGAAAATAAGAATTATGACAAAAATGCCCTCTATTAAGTTGTAAAATAATTCCTTGACCCTCCATTCCTTGCAACCCTAATCCAGGTCTTAACATTCTTTCTCTTCTTTGGGCATCTCTATACCAGTT
Source organism: uncultured Bacteroidia bacterium (assembly GCA_938005475.1). Classification (GTDB taxonomy): domain Bacteria; phylum Bacteroidota; class Bacteroidia; order J057; family CALLMJ01; genus CALLMJ01. Next base: position 5,150 of record CALLNY010000063.1, read on the forward strand.
CTGGCTTACAGCGGCATTATCAAAAAACAAAATCAAGATTAATGATAAAATTCCCACTTTCTTAACTTGCATTAAACAAAAACCTAGCTTATTCATGATATTATCCATTTTAATTCACAAAAATATAACACTTTTTCTTAATATTTTTACCCAAAATCGCGAGACTCTTACTATAATGATAAGTTCAGGTCACTATTAACAAAATCATCAAAACTAATTTTCAGATATTAAGTAATAAGCTTTGTGAATATCATTGAATAGCTTTAAATTTGCGGGTCATTAAATTTTATGTTAAGAACGCATACTTGTGGGGAATTAAGAGCAACGGACGAAGGTAAAACGGTAACACTTTGCGGTTGGGTACAAACAACTCGTGATTTTGGAAATTTTATTTTCGTGGATGTTAGGGACCGTTATGGCATAACTCAGCTTTCTATTCCTGCAAGTGCAGAAAATTTATATAATCAAGCTAAAAAATTAGGCCGAGAATATGTAATTCAAGTTACGGGAAAGGTAGTTATTCGTGAAAACAAGAATTTTAAAATTCCTACTGGAGATATTGAAGTAATACCTAGTTCGTTAGAAGTTTTAAATCCCGCGAAATTACCACCGTTTAAAATAGAAAATGATACCGATGGTTCAGAAGATTTACGTTTAGCATATCGCTACTTGGATTTACGACGTCCTATCATGCAGGAAAGGCTTATTATGCGAGCTAATATTGTCAAAGCGGTGAGGGAGTATTTAGAGGGTCAAGGTTTTATTGAAGTAGAAACTCCATTTTTTATTAAATCCACTCCCGAAGGGGCTCGTGATTTTATTGTACCTTCTCGTTTACATCCAGGGAATTTTTATGCATTGCCTCAGTCTCCGCAAATCCTAAAACAACTTTTAATGGTTGCAGGAATGGATAAATACTACCAAATTGTAAAATGTTTTCGTGATGAAGACTTTCGCGGAGATAGGCAACCTGAATTTACTCAAATTGATTGTGAAATGTCTTTTGTAACCCAAGAAGATATTTTAAACACTTTTGAAGGTCTTACAAAGCATGTTTTTAAAAAAATAAAAGGAATAGAACTATCTGATTTTCCTCGTATTACCTACCGAGAAGCTATGGAAAAATATGGTTCAGATAAACCAGATTTACGTTTTGATATGCCTATTCTGGATTTTACAAACGTTGTTCCCAACCAAAATTTTGTTGTTTTTCAGGAGGCTATACAAAAAGGGGGGCTAGTTTTAGGGATACGACTACAGGGCGGTGCTTCTTGGTCTCGTAAACAAATAGACCAACTAACAGAATATATGAAAGCTCCGCAACGTGGTGCTAAAGGATTGGTTTATATTAAGTTAGAAGATAATGGTTTTAGGTCCTCAATAGATAAATTTTTTACATCAGAAGAATTACAAAAGTTTTTTGATTTTGCAAATGGGGGGAGAGGTGATATTTTGTTGATTGTTGCAGAATCTAATCCTGTCAAAGCTCGTAAATTAGCGGGAGAGTTACGGTTAGAGACTGCTCGTAGAGCGAATTTAATTTCCGCAGATGCTTGGTCTATTTTTTGGGTGATAGATTTTCCTTTATATGAGCGTGATGAAGAAACAAACGAAATTGTCAGTGTGCATCATCCTTTTGTAATGCCTAACCCCGAAGATTTGCCTTTATTAGATACGGACCCTACGAAAGTTCGTGCTTTATGTTATGATTTAGTGATGAATGGTAATGAGATTGTGAGTGGTTCGGTTCGTATTCACAGAAGAGATTTGCAAAATAAAATTTTTGAGATTTTGAAACTTACTCCCAAAGAAATAGAACAGAAATTTGGGTTTATGTTAAGTGCGTTTGAGTACGGAGCACCGCCACATGCAGGTTGTGCTTTTGGTTTAGACCGATGGGTCATGTTATTAACTGGGGGGCAAACTATTCGTGATGTGATTGCGTTTCCTAAAAATTCAGCGGGCAGAGATGTGATGTTAGATGCTCCTGCTCCCGTAGATGAAAAAGCTTTAAATGAAGTTCATATCCAAATTAAAAAATAAAAATGTAAAATTTTGTTAATTATTTTGAGTTTATTTTTTACTGGTAGTCTATCTTATAATTTTAGAGATAAGGATATAGAAAGTAAAATAAAGGGATAGTTTATCTTAAAAGGAAAAGCACTATATTAAATAGTGCTTTTCCTTTTAAGAAAGCGTTTGTTAGAACTATGATGCGGCTTGAACTATGGCTTTAAAAGTATCAAAATGGTTCATGGCAAGGTCTGCTAATACTTTTCTATTTAATTGAATATTAGCGGTTTTTAGCTTGTGAATTAAAATAGAATAATTCATTCCTAACAATCTTGCACCGGCGTTAATTCTTTGAATCCAAAGCTTTCTGAAATTTCTTTTTTTCAGTTTTCTACCGATGTAAGCATACTGTAAACTTTTTTCAACCTGATTTTTGGCTACTGTCCAGACGTTTTTTTTACGCCCGAAATATCCTTTTGCTAATTTAAGGATTTTTTTTCTTCTTCTTTTAGATGCTACGTGATTAACTGATCTCATTTTTCTTTAAAATTTTGTGCTATATAAGCGGTTTAACGAATAATTTTTAAACTCTTTAATTGCTTTACGGCTACAAATAAAACTACGTTATAAATTTAATAAGAGTTTTACTCTGGGCATTTCCGTTTTATTGATAAAAGCAGTATTAGTTAATCTTCTTTTCGCTTTTTTACTGCGTTTTCTTAAATTGTGGCGTTTATAGCTATGTTTACATTTTACTTTTCCGCCTCCTGTAACTTGCATTCTTTTAGATGCTCCTGAATGTGTTTTAATTCCCATTACTACTTAAATTTAGCTTCGCAAAGTTACTACTTTATCAGTATATAACCAAATTTTTTTAGATTATTTGTGTTTTTAAAATTTAGTGCAATAGTTAGCAAGGTTCGGCATCTTTTGGTAGGTTCACCAAATAAGCTCACCAATTTAAATTCACTCACCAATCTAGCTCGCTAACCATGTGAGGCGAATGTATCGAAACGCGTTCATTGTATATTCAACTAAATCACCAAACAATTGGTAAAAAATAACTATGATGCCTACTATGAACTTTTAGAACAGAATCATATAATACTTTGCCCGGCGCGCTTTTATTTGATGAATTTGTGGAACAAAACCTTGAAGCCTAGTTTTCTTTGTAAAAAAAATTGACTAAAATTAAAAGGCTGTAAGATTTATACAGCTTTTTTATAAAAATTTTCTGTTTTATTCTTGAGAATGGATTATGCATTGAGATTAAAAAAATTTTTAATCCACAATTTTTGAAAATAACAACAAAACGTTCAAGGATAAAATTTTTAGATTAGTTTTTTAGTTCATTCTAATTTTGAATGATTTTTGAATTTAATAATGATTTGGTTACAAGTACAACAAACTACTGAAGAGCTAGTTACAAAACAACTAACTTTGTTTGAGTTAATTATGAAAGGGGGGATTATTTTAATCCCTATTGCTATTTTGTTATTAGCAACCATTTACCTATTTATAGAAAGATATCAATATATACAGCGGGTAGCCTATCCCGAATCGGATTTATTAGGAACGCTAAAAGCGTATTTAAAGGACGGTAATATTAAATCAGCGTTAGAGGTTTGTAGAGCGAGAAAAAGTGCAACTGCAAGGATTTATGAAGCCGCACTGAATAGAATGGGAAATTCTTTATCTGAAATTGAAAGTAATGTAGAATCCGTTGCTAATATTATTATTACTAAGATGACCTTGAACTTAAACTATTTAGGAATCATTGCGGGGGTTGCTCCAATGTTAGGTTTTGTAGGTACAATCACGGGTATTATTCGTATCTTTTATGAAATTTCCCTTTCTGATAATATTTCTATTGGTATCATTGCAGGTGGGCTTTACGAAAAGATGATTACTTCCCTCGCTGGTTTAGTGGTGGGAATTATTGCTTATACGGGTTATCATCTCCTTTCTATGAAAGTGGATAAATTTGCCCTTAAAATGGAAACTGATGCTTATGAATTGCTTTCTTTTTTAAGTGAACCTCAATAAAACGTTTAAATTATGAAAATTCGTAAAAGACCAAAATTTCATTCAGAAGTGAGTACTTCTTCTTTGAATGATATTATGTTTTTTTTGTTATTATTTTTTCTTATAATATCCACCGTAGCTAACCCTAACGTCATTAAATTGATGTTACCCAAAGCTCAAACTACACAAGCGCTCAGTAAACAACAAATCTCTATATCTGTTACCAAGGATAGACGATATTTTATTAATAAACACGAAGTTACAAAAGATGAGTTAGAGCCTGAACTTCAAAAAGTCATAGAAGGATTGGAAAGCCCGACCGTCATAGTACGCGCTGAAAATGAACTTTCAGTCCAAGATTTAGTAGATGTTTTACAGGTGGGTCTAAAACTTAAAGTTAAAATGGTGCTCGCCGTGCAGAAATAATTATTAAAAACAAAATCATTTTTTATCTTTTAAATTTTTCGCAAAACTATTGACTTTTCTTTTTCATTTCGTATATTTGCAACGATAAAATTTTTACAGAATATGAGAAAACTCAAGTTTTTATTATTAGGATTATGGGCATTGCCTTTCTTTTGTTCTTCACAAACGCGTTATATTGATAGTTTGTTTAGTAATGTTACAGTAGATGAAGATGTGGTATATGGAAGTAATATACCTTATGGTTCAAACGCACCGATTGATTTAAAATGTGATATTTATCGCCCTGCGGGAGATAATGTTACTAATCGTCCTGTGATTATTTTCTTACATGCAGGTAGCTTCCTCCCTCAGTCTTTCATAAATACACCAGGCTTGGGTACCAAAAAAGATAGTGCAATGGTACATTTATGTAAAGCTTTTGCTAAAAAAGGTTATGTTACCATCTCAGCAGATTATCGTGTTGGATGGAATCCTTTAGCCGCTACGGAAGAGGAAAGAGCAAGGAGTATTATGTCAGCAGTCTTTCGAGCTATGCAAGATTTAAAGGCATTGATACGTTATTTGAACAAAGAAAAAAACACTTGGGGAGTAGACCCCACTCGTATAGCGGCAGGTGGTTCCAACTCAGGGGGTTACATAGGTATCCATGCCGGTTGTTTGAATAAACCCGCAGAACTTACCTACCCCAAATTTTTAGATGGTAATAATTTGCCATTGATTGATACTGTTGCGCTCGGAAATTTTGAAGGAAATAGTGGTAACCCAGGTTTCCCTTCTAATCATCGTGTTACTATCTCATTAGGCGGTGCAGTTGGAGATACTATGTTTATGGAACCAGGTGAACCTGTCATTTTGGCTATGCATGGAACCTCAGATAATACCCCCTATACTACCGGAGTTGTAATCGTGAATATTACTGGACAACCAGTCATTGAAGTGCATGGTGGGCATGATATGATAAGAAGAAGCCTTAATATTGGTAATCAAAATTCTCTTTTACCTGATTTTGTCAATGATAATCCTTTCCCTGGATTATATCCTTTTTATGGTGTGGGCTTTGAGCCTTATGGTATCTATAGTAATTCTTCGCAAGGTAAAATTGATACTGCTTCTCTTTATTTAGATACTGTCATTACGTTCTTAACCCCTCGACTTTACAAAACATTAGATTTAGTTTCTTTGACTAATAAAGAACAAGCCGATTTATTAAGGGCTTTTTCTCGTATTTATCCTAATCCCGCAAAAAATGAAGTGTTCATAACCGTAGATAATACCCTTTCAAAAATGAAGACTATTAATATTATCGATGTAACGGGAAGAGTGGTATTAACCGAAAATTGTGACTGCTATGCTACACGTATCGATCTAGGAAATCTTCCAAAAGGTATTTACTTTGTAAATATTCAAAATAAGGAAGCACAAGTAACCAAAAAATTAGTTATTGAGTAAGGTAAAACAAAAAGCCGTCCATATAAGGGTGGCTTTTTTAATAATAAGAGATTGAACAAAGTTATAGTCTACTATTATGTTTTTGCAAAGCATTTGTAGTAGAAATTTAACCTTTTATAAATCAGTATTTTTTTTCTTTTTGAATTTACATTTAGGTTGGTTTTTGTTAAGGATGTCAGTTTTGAGGTAGTCATTTTTAGGATTGGGGTTCCAAACAAAGTTATTCTGAGGGATGACGACGAATAGGTTTTTAGGATTACTTTGATAAAGTTGTTTAGCAAAATTATTTTCTAATTTTTTTAGATAGTTAATTTCGCATGGATTAAGTTTTTGATTGATAGCAAGTTTTCCTAGACTATCAATTATTGCAGGTTTAATGCCATTTTTTAAATATACAGAGACAGTTTTTAAATTATCTATTCTTTGGACTATGTAAATTCCATTAAAAGAGGTATCTACATAAAAGGTATTGAATTGATACCGACCACCAGTAAGATAAATGGCAACGTCTGTAAGGCAAGGGGAAGGCTTGCTAACAATTCTTAAGTTGGTTCTATCAATAGGTTGATTAGGATAGAGTACTTTTAGAGCTTGTTGTAAAGCTAAAGTACCAAGCACTAAGCCGTCACATAGATGCCCATGAAATTTTTCGATATCTTTAATAGAAATTCTTTGTTTATGGATAAGTCTTCCTTTGGAAAAGTCAGTGTCGATGGTTAGAAATTTTAAGTATTGATTAGAGGTGCAGGAGTTGAGGGCGAACAGAAAGAAAGCTAAAAATTTTATATCCATTTGAAGTAAATATTGATATAGTAAATACCTGTTAATATAAAGGTGATGCCTGTTAATATTCTCATGATTTTTTCGATTTGGCTTATGGTTTTAAAATAATGACCTATTTTTTGAAGGCTATAAGCAATAATGAAGGCGAAAAAAATTGTGGGTAAACCTGTTCCTATTGAAAAAATAATAGGTAAATGAATACCTGATTGTATGGATAATGGGATAAGCATACCGAAAAATAATGCGCCACTATAAGGGCAGAAAGCTAATGCAAATAAAGCACCTAACAGAGATCATTTCGATACCCAACCGCAGTTTCAGAAAAAAAATTGTTTCCCTAAAAACTCATTTTTCAATTTAAATTTAAACAAGTAAACTAAACTGAAAATACCGTTAATAAGATAAATACTTGTGGGATTTTATGCGTAATTTATTTAAAAACAATTAGATAAAAAATTAAGTCGCTTTGTCCATAAAGCGACTTATTATTCTTACTTTGTAAGCAAAAACTATTCTTCTTCTTCGTCTTTTACTTTATCAATAGCTTCTTTTTCGATTTTTCTGTCATTGTAGCCATCTAGAATAGCGTTTACAATGGCTTCGGTAATAATTCCGATGGATTTGGTGGCATCGTCATTACCTGGAATAGGAAAGTCTACAACATTAGGATTAGAATTGGTATCTACCAAACCAATAGTTGGGATATTTAATTTTTGGGCTTCAGCCACAGCAATGTGTTCTTTTTTGACATCAACAATGAAAAGAGCGGCGGGTAGATGGTTCATATCAGCTATTCCACTCAATACTCTTTGGAGTTTTTCTATTTCTCTACCTATCATCAATTTTTCTTTTTTGGATAGGTTTTCGTAAGTACCATCTGTTTCCATTCTTTGCAAGTTTTCCATTTTTTTAACGGATTTACGTATGGTAGAGAAATTGGTTAACATGCCACCGAGCCACCTTTCTGTAACATAAGGCATGTTCGTTCTTTCTGCGGCAGATTTAATAATTTCTTGAGCTTGTTTTTTGGTGCCAACAAAAAGGATTTTTCTGTTATTTTTAGCAATTTGTTTAACGAAACGGCAGGCATCCTCTAACATTTTTTCGGTTTTTACCAAATCGATGATATGAATGCCATTTTTTTGCATAAAGATATAAGGAGCCATTGCGGGGTTCCATTTCATGGTTAAATGCCCAAAGTGTACTCCCGCTTCTAATAATTGTTCGTAAGTAACACGTTCCATAAATATTTAATTAACGTTTAGAGAATTGGAAAGATTTACGTGCTTTTTTATGACCATATTTTTTACGTTCTACTTCGCGTGAGTCACGAGTTAAGAAACCCGCCTTTTTTAGAATAGTTCTAAATTCAGGGTTTAATTCGCATAAAGCTTTACTAATCGCTAAACGAATAGCTTCAGCTTGTCCGTTAATGCCACCTCCCTGCGCGTTAACATAAATGCTGTAAGGAGATATATCTACTCCCGTCAATTCAAAAGGCTGATTCACTTTTAAAACTAATACTTCATTTTGAAGATATTCTTTATAATCTCTTCCGTTAATAATAAAAGTGCCGCTTCCTTCTCTTAAAAACAACCTTACTACAGAAGTCTTTCTTCTTCCTACTGTATGAATTTGTTCCATATTATAATTTGATAGTTAAAGGTTTAGGGTTTTGTGCTTCATGAGGATGTTTATCTCCCGCATATACGTGCAAATACTGACTAAACATTCTTGAACCTAATTTATTTTTAGGTAACATTCTTTTAATTGCAATTTCCAATAATTCTGTAGGTTTTTTGTTGAGAATTTGCTGCGGAGTTCTTTCTCTTTGACCGCCAGGGTAGCCCGTGTAATGCAAATAAATTTTCTCTGTCATTTTTTTTCCTGTTAATCTCACCTTCTCGGCGTTTATTATTACTACATGGGTACCCATCAATACATGAGGGGTAAAATCGGTTTTATGCTTGCCTCTCAAGTAATGTACTATCTGAGAAGCTAAACGCCCCAACGTTTGACCTTTGGCATCTACTAGATACCACTCTGGCTTTACCGTTTGCTTACTAGCGTTAAGGGTCTTGTAACTTACACTATCCATAAATTATGATTTTATTTTAAAAAGTCACGCAAGTTACGATGATTATCCCAAACCACAAAATTTATTTGTAAAAATTTTTTGTTTACCTTTGTAAAAAATATAAAGTGCGTTTACTTTGTTTAGATGTCGGTAATTCCAGAATTAAAGCCGCAGTATTTGATGACGGGCAATATGAATCAGGAATCTCCTTTTCTCAATCAGATGATTTGCGTATTATTCAAATTACTTTTCAACAATGGATAGCCAATAAAAATATTAAACATATAGGTTTAGCAAATGTAGGCATCAAAGAAAGTGAAAGGTTAAGTTTTTTGACCGATTTTGCAGAATGTGTACTCTGGGAAATTACCCCTCAATCACGATTACCCTTTAAAAATTTGTATAAAACTCCTCATACTTTAGGTATGGATAGGCTTTGTGGAGTTGCTGGAGCGTTCCAAAAATATCCTAATACTGCTTTGCTCGTCATTGACGCAGGAACGGCTATTACTTATGATTTTATCAATCAATACGGTGAATACTTAGGAGGAGCAATCAGCCCAGGCTTGGCTCTTAAATTTAAAGCTTTAAACCAATACACCACAAAGCTTCCGCTCGTCTCTTTTCATGAAGACTTTCCTTTTATTGGGCAAACCACCGAAGAAAGTATCCGAACAGGTGTTCAATCCAGTTCTATAGCCGAATTGGAAGGTATGATAACTCGATTCCAAGCCAACGCTAAATTTCCTCTTAAAATTCTTCTTACAGGGGGAGACGCCTCTTTTTTTAGTCAATACTTAACTATCCCCCATGAAATTGACAATAACCTAGTGCTTAAAGGTATTGACTTTTTAGTTCGCTTCAATGCTTTTCAATAAAAGTAAGTATATTTCAGAATAAAATGAAAATTAAAATGAGAAATTAACTAATTGATATTCAATAAAAAAAAATAAAAAATAATTTTTTAACTACGTATTTTGTACTTAACTTTGCACACAAAAATCAAGTATTTATGAAAAAACATTTATTCATCGTATTTACGAGTATTCTTATTACTCAAATTGCACATGCTCAAATTAGTATAGGCTCTCTGCCTTATACTTATAATCAAAATTTTGATTCATATTTAGGTTCTGCGGCTACGCTTCCTGCGGGATGGTCTACAGTAGGTGGCTGCGCTTACAGAGGTACAAGTAACGGAGGAGGTTCAGCAGGTGGATACTGGGCCTGGGGTAATTCAGGAGAATATAATCTGGGAGTATTAGCTTCGGGTACTTGCCCTAATCCAGGGTACACCGTTTCATTTCAAAACAATTCAGGAGTTACGATTACAGATTTAACTATAAGTTATAATTTTGACCAATGGAGATATGCTTCAGGAAACTCTAATGGTTTTACGGTAACAGAAACAGGCATTAGCGCTTCGGTTACTGGACTTAACCAATCCTCTAATCCAACAGGTACTAATGGAATTCCCACTGTAACGCCTAAATCCATTACGCTAACAGGATTAAATATTACTCCTAGTAGTACTTTCACATTAACGTTTACAACATCAGACGGAGCAGGTTCTGATAATGGTTTTGGTATTGATGATTTTTCTTTAACAGCAACAGGAGTTGCTACTCCACCTTGTACAGAGCCTTCTACTCAGCCTACGGCTTTATCTTTAACTCCTGCATCCTATTCTGTAAACGGTTCTTTCACAGCTTCTCCAACCGCAAATGGTTATTTAGTAGTAGCCTCTACTTCTCCTACTTTGGGCGCTGTTCCTGCGGATGGTACTCCCTACTCTGTAGGCTCCCCTATCGGCTCTGGAATAGTTGTGTATAATGGAACCAGCACCAGTTTCACGGCTACTGGTTTATCTCCTTCTACCACTTATTACTTTTTTGTTTTTGCTTACAACTCCGGTGGATCTTGTACCATCAATTATTTAACTACTTCTCCTCTCACGAATAATACTACCACTTTAGCCGCCCCAGTCGGTACTACGCTATATCCCGGCGATATGGTCTTCGTGGCTTATGACAATCTTGTAAATGCTATAAATAGTGGTACAGATTATTTAGCAATGACTAATTTAGTTGATTTGGCACCAGGAACTAAATTTTTGGTTGCGAATTGTAC
>CALLNY010000064.1 GCA_938005475.1 uncultured Bacteroidia bacterium
TCTTCTAATTCCCCTGTTTGCCAAGGGCAAACTATTCAATTAAATTCTGCTAATGGTTTTTCCAATTACCAATGGACAGGTCCTAATGGGTTTTCTTCTAATGACCAAAATCCTTCTATTCCTAATGCAACCTCTTCTATGTCTGGTTATTATAAATTAACGGCTACTCAAGGTTGTACTGCTACCGATAGCATTTATGTATTAGTTATTGGAAATACCGTTCCTATTCAAGATACGACCATTTGCTCGGGTACCTCCGCTCAATACATCATGAATTCTATTCCCGGTGCTAATTACTTATGGTATACTCAACCCACAGGCGGTAGCCCTATCTCAACAGGAATTAACTTCCAAACATCGTCCTTATTCTCCGATACCACTTTTTACGTTGAAATTGCTTCTACCAATTGCACTTCTGCTCGGGATACTTTTACTATTTTCGTGGTAAATCCCAACAGCACTTCCATTCAAGAAACTTCCCCAATTACGGTTTGTCAAGGAAATAATATAACTATCCATGGAAATACACCAGGTGCTTCTACGCATTTATGGTATAATCAAGCAACCGGAGGAACTCCATTATTTGATGGTAATAATTTTACTATCAATAATTTACAATCAACAACTGCTTATTATGTTGAAGCAATTGTTTCAGGTTGTACAACGCAAAGAATTTCATTTCAAATTCAAGTTCCACAACCTGTTGAACCCAATTCAATTACACAAACTATTTGTTCAGGGCAAGATATAACGATTAACACAAATTATAATGGAACCCTTCATTGGTTTGATGCTCAGAATGGCGGAAATCTCATTCATCAAGGATCTAATTTCACAACTCCGATTCTCAATCAAACAACGGTTTATTATATTGCAGGCGAGTTAAATGGTTGTTATTCAAATCGTGTAGCTGTTACGGTGAACGTCATTCCTAACGTTCCTGCTCCACAAGTTCAAGATACAACTATTTGTACATCATCATCAGTAAATATTTCATTATCAGCAAGTTCTAACTATTCAATAATATGGTACGATGCGCCAACAGGCGGAAACATTCTGGGAACAGGTTCAACCATAAACATTAATATCCATCAAACGACTTCTTACTATGCTGAAGCTCATATACCGAATTGTACGAGTTCACGTTCGGCTTTGACGGTTTTTGTGGTTTCACAACCTAATCCACCTTTTGTGCAAGATACTACGATTTGTAATGGAAATAATGCAACGATATATGCACAATCCCAAGCTGGAAACGGTACTTTCTTGTGGTATAACCAAGACGTTGGCGGTAATCCTATTTTTATAGGCAACCCTTTCATAACTCCCTCTTTAAATCAAAATACCAAGTATTATGTGGAATTTGTGTTAAGTAATTGCACTTCTTCACGTGTAGGTATGCAAGTTAATGTAATTCCAAAACCTTCTGACCCAAACCCTATTTATCGTGCTAACGTATGTTATGGGGATACGGTTCAAATTATAGTAGGTGCAAACGCATCTGTTTTATGGTATGACTCTCCAACTTCTATTACACCTATCCATAATGGTTCATTCTTTGAAACTTCTAATTTATTCCAAAATACGACTTTCTACGTAGAAACTGTTAATCCTCCTTGTACTTCCAATAGAATTGCGGTGAATCTAAATGTTATCCAAGTTCCTAATCCATTGATAGATACATTACAACAAGTTTGTAAAGGTTCAAATTATACTTTATTTACCAATCCACCACAAGGAATCAATGTAATTTGGTACAATCAAAATCAATATCCAATTGGGAATCAGAATGTTTTGAATGTTTTTGTGGATACTACTAAACAATATTACGTAGCTTATACGGTTAATGGCTGTACTTCTGCAAAAGTATTAGTTACATTAGAAACCATTCCATTAGCCGCTAATGCCCATTTTACTTATGATAGTCTTGGTCAAGGAAATTATACTTTCTATAATAACTCTCAAAATAGTCTCAACTATATTTGGTATTTTATTTTTGATAATCAAATAGATAGTGTAATAAAAAATGATACAAGTTCAGTTAATTACACTTTCCAACAAAGTGGAACGGTTCAAGTGAAATTAAGGGCTTATGATGTAAATGGGTGTTTTGATGAATATGTGGTGACACTTGAAGTGATAGGCTCCCAAATGGTGATATGGATTCCCAACGGCTTTACTCCCAACAATGACAATATCAACGATGAATGGTTTATTACAAATCAAGGAGTAAAAAGCGTAGAATGGTATTTATATGATAGATGGGGAAATATCATTTTCCAAACTCAAGATATAAATTATCGTTGGGACGGTAGTTACCAAGGAAAACCATGTCCTGAAGGTGTTTATACTTATTTAATATGGGCTAAAGATTTTCAAGATAAAAAGAAAAAATATATGGGTACAGTAACTCTGATTAGGTAATGGTATCTTGTAAAAATTGATTCATAACATTGCTATACTGCTGGTTGGAAGATGGATAACAGGAGATAGTCAACTAAATTTTTAATACAACAGACCCTAACTATCAAAGGAATGGTATTTATGAGGGAAAACATTGCCCCGAAGGCATTTACACTTACCTGATTGGGATTTGTGATAATTTGGATAAAAAGAAAAAATATATGGTAACCTTAACCTTAATTTGATAAAAATCATAAAAACAAATTCTTGATAATCAGATAAAAAAAATAAAAATAGATTTTTGAGATAGAGAGGAAAAGTGTAATTTTGCAAATAACTAAAAAAGTTTATTTTATGAGAAAAATTTTCGTATTAACGCTTTTAGCTTTTGCAACGCAAAGCTTAACTGCACAGGTTTTAAAGACCATTAGTGAAATTCAAACATCAGGTAATTTTTCTGCTTACACAGCAAATTGTGACACTTCCCTCTTAAAAGGGCAATTTGTGAAAGTAAAGGGAGTAGTCATGACGGACCCTAACAAATGGTATCAAGCGCCTACCAATTATAGTTTCTGGATACAAGAAAAAGGACAAAATGGACCTAAAACGGGTTTACAAATCCGTTTACAACAAGGCTCTGCCCATGGTGCTTCTACTGGTGTAACTGGTTTACAAGTAGGCATGGAAGTAGAACTTCAAGGTAAAGTAGATTATTTTAGCGGAGAAACTCAAATAGCTTTAGATACCACTGCTACGATAACAATTTTAAGTCTAGGAAATGCCATCGCTCCCGCAACTGTACTAACCGTTGATTCTTTGAATCTTGGTGCTGTTTCTAGTTCAAGCCAATCTGCCCAAGTTTCTGGCGAAAAATGGCAAGGCTCTTACGTAGAATTACAAAATCTAACGGTTGTATCGGTAAATAGCTCTGCTACGAGAGGCAATTTTACGGTACGCGATGCTAATAACCATCAAATTGTAATATGGGATGCTAATAATGATATGCGTTTAAGTCAAAATGGTTGGACAAAACCCACCGTTGGAACAACCTACACTTCTATTAAAGGAATTGTTTATCATAGAAATTTCCTAAGTTCTGGCGGCCAAAATAATTTTGAGTTACACCCATGGAATTTATCTGATTTAACAATCGGTTCTGCGCCTCCTGATATTCAATCTGTTACAAGAAATCCTGCATGTCCTAATCCTAGCGGTCCAGTAACGGTTACAGCTACGGTTGTACATCCTGCGAATGTTACTATAACTTCTTGTGTTTTAAAATATGCAGTTGGAGCCTCTAATTTAACCTATCTAACAGTAAATATGACTGAAACAACGCCTGGTACTTGGCAAGGAATTATTCCCGTTCAACCTGATGGTTCTTTTGTGCATTATTATGTAGAAGCAACTGATGCAAACAATTTAAAAGATACTTATCCTACTTTTACGCCATCTTCTTATCGTGTAAACTCTAATGGTTGTACTATTTCAGACATTCAATACGTTGCTCCTGATATTATTAAAGGAAATTCTAAATGGTATGAATCGGGTTATCAAGGATTAACGGTTACAGGCGTAAAAGGAGTGGTTACTGCTTCTGCTAATGATTTAGGTTATATTTATATTCAAGAAGGTGGTAAAACAGCATGGGCTGGTATCCAAGTTATCGGTGATGCTACGGTGAATAATTTACAACTTGGTGATTCGGTTTCCATAAATGGAGAAGTTTTTGAATACTTTGGTTTGACGCAAATTAAAAATGCTACTGCTACCAAGTTAGCTTCTAATGTACCTTATTCTCCTGTTACGCTTCCTATTTCTACATTCGCCGATACGATGAGTGTTCAAAATGAAGCTTATGAAAGTATGCTTATCCGTTTTGCTGATGCTAATTTAGCGGTCGTAAATCCTAAAGTGGATACCGTAAATAATAGCCACAAAGGGGATTATCGTATTGGTACTGATGTGTTTGATCCTAATCGTGGTATTAGAGTACTTGCTGGAAGACAAACCAATAATATTTTCTCTTCATTAAATGTTGCTTATGTGAATGATTTAATGTGGCAAGTAACAGATGGTGCAATGAATGTTACTCCTTATGTTGTGAACAACCAAACTATTTTAGATGAATTTCAAGGTATCCTAACATACGCATGGAATAATATCAAATTATTACCCCGTATGAGTAGTGATATGGTCAATGTTAGACAAAAAACAACATTCACGGCATCAGCCTCTTTTGACCAAACTTTTACAGTATATCCAAACCCTGCATATAATCAATTGTATGTAAGATTTACTCAAAATAAAACAGGAAAAATTTCTATTTTAGATATTACGGGAAAAGAAATTTTCTCGCAATCCATACAATCCAACCTAATTATTTTCAATGTAGAAGAATTGAGTTCAGGAGTTTATTTTGTAAAAGTACAAACAAATGAAGGAACTTCGGTTGCAAAATGGATTAAAAACTAAAACTTTATTCAGTTGATTAAAAGAAAGCCGCTTTTATAAGCGGCTTTTTAATTTTGAATTGGCTTTATTTAAAGCAATAAACCCATTTATTTTCCTAAAATCATTTTGATAGCAATTATTAACATGATGGCACCAAAAAATTTTTTTAGGGTATCGGAAGGTAATGAATTAGCAATCATCGCCCCTAAATAGCCACCGATAACAAATCCCATAGCTAAAAGAAAAGCAACTTTAAAATTGACATTACCTTCTTGATAGTATTTATAAACCGCTAGCCCTACAACAGGCATAGCCAACATCATCAGAGTAGTGCCCTGTGCTAATTGCTGATGATAACCTAAAAAATAAATTAAAGCTGGAACCAAAACAATTCCACCACCAATTCCGACCGCGCCACTTAAAATACCAGCCAAAAAACCAATTAGCACTATAATCAAAATACTCACAAAAAATTTATTTAGATTTTTCTTCGGTTTCAGAGGGTTGGGTATTCAATTTTTTTTCAGTTTGTTCCTGTTTTTTTTTGTTAATTTCTATAGGGTCATCACTTTTAGGTGCGTGTATTTCTTGATTTTTGAATGAGTCTTTCTCTTCTATTTCAGTTTTATTATTTTTCACTTGATTTTTTTGAGTTTTTTTGTTACAAGAAAAAAATGTTATACTTGTAATAATCACAAAACTAATTAGCAATAACCAATTTTTCATTAGCAATAATTTGATTTTCATTGTAAACTTTTACAAAATATATGCCAGGGGTAAGTGCGTTTTCATTGAACGTCATACGATGCTCTCCTGGTTTGAGATATCCCTTAAATAAACTTTTTATTAACTTTCCTTGAATATCGTAGATAGCGATTTCCATATTTTCGGTTTGTTGAATGGTAAATGTAAGGTGGAAATATTTTTCGTTGGCTGGATTAGGATAAAGCGATAAAGACTTATCATCTTTATGGATTGGGTCTATGGGAGAAACATTATTATTGTTAAATAATTCAGCAATCCAGGTACCATTTACATTAGAATAAGTGAGTGTAGAACGCCCATAACTTCCTGCGAACCAAACAGTAGGTATATTAGCATTAAATTTTTTGGCTATGCCTGTATAATCGCCCCATCTTTCATCAGTTCCAGAGGCAATATCTACATAATCTTCCCCTTGTTTGACAGTAATAGAACTAGACCAATTCAAATTATTATCTACCAATAATGCTCTGCATTCAGGGAAAATATTATCACTGGAACGCAAAAAACCAATACACACTGATTTATCACTTGAAGTGAAACCAAAGGGAGCAACCGATGGGTAACAATAATCGTACCCTGATAATCCAAATTTAGAAGATTGATTCGTTTTTGTAGATACATTAAGCCGATTGTAATTAATGCCATTAAAACCGTTTTGATATTCTGAACAAAAAACAAAATGACAAATACCGTTCGCATAAAAGCCACTTAAAGCACGGCAATCACCGTTATCTAACAGGTCGTTAGTATTTTTTTGGTAGACTTTACCTCCTACGCTATAAGAGGTTGTAGATATCGCATAACTTTGAATAGTAGGGTTTTGCCCATAATCATTGGTAATATCATAAAGATGAACATTAGTTCCATTATTAGAGCGAGTAGAAACTAAATAAATTCCCGGTCCATAATTACTATAACCGCCGGACAGTGGTAACAAAGTAAAAGGAGTATTACCATCCCCATCTTTTATATCTAACCAATAACTATAATTTAAAGTATTTCCATTATAACCCGCACTTTTAGGAATTTGAAGTATTACAGGTTCTGTAAACACATCGCTATTATTAAAGAGATTTCCTGTTATAAATAAATCTTTAGAAGAAATACCTACTTTGGGGTAGTCAAACCAATTACCACGATTTCCAACATTTCCATTCAATACATAAATCCAAAAACCATCGGTGGGGTCATCAGTTTTAGAAAATCCCACTACTACTTTAGATTCAGAACTGGTACTACCATGCAAATGAACCGTAATAAAACGATTCGCGGTAGGATCATACAAACAAACAGGGTCGAAATGTGAAGCCGTTAATTGGGAACTATTGGTAAAGTTCTCTAAACTATAACTGTTCAAGAGTGTCCCGCTAGAATTATAAAAATTTATACGAGAATTGATAGCACTAATAATATAACCATTATTTGATAT
Source organism: uncultured Bacteroidia bacterium (assembly GCA_938005475.1). GTDB lineage: Bacteria > Bacteroidota > Bacteroidia > J057 > CALLMJ01 > CALLMJ01. Next base: position 7,052 of record CALLNY010000064.1, read on the forward strand.
AGCCAGCGTATTATCATTAGGAAAATATCCCCCGAAAGAATTACCTATAAACTCTCTTCCTTTTGAAGGCGGGTCTGCTTCTGTTTTATTATTTTTTTCATTATCAAAAGCCCCTAAAAACTTTTTTTTGAGTTCTGTTTTTCTTTGTTTATCTTGTTCTACCTCTGGATTAGAAGGATGTAACTTCTGAATACGTTGAACTCTAAAAAAGAAATCTTCGTCAGACTTTTTATTGGGTACAAAAGAAATTGGCTCAATACCAGATACTTCAAATTTTTTCCCAACATTATTACCACCACTGAGTTTTATTTTGGTCTCTTGGCTATAGGCTACCATGCAACCTAAAACCATAAAAATACTTACTAAATACTTTTTCATGCTGATAAAAAAATTGAATATCGCAAATATAAGAAATTAAAACATTGAATGTAGTTAAAAAAAATAAAAAATATTCAAGATTTATAAAATAGAAAATTTATTGCATGGAAATAGAAAATAATTTATATTTGCGAGAAAAAGTTAAGATGCAAAAATACAAAAAATTAAGTGGTACGCATATTTTGCTAATACATTTTCTTGCTCATCTGTGTCTTTTTCAACTTGTAAAAGCACAATTAGTGCATATTGGCTCAAGCGGCGGCACGCAAACACACACAACCACATCAGCGGGACCTATCAATATCTACTACGAAAGTTTACACACGCAATTTATCTACACTCAAGCCGAGTTTTTATCAGCTGGTATTACGGGAGGGCAGGATATTACCCAACTAGGTTTTTATATTGTATCACCACCTAATGTACCCCTAAATAGTTATACCATCAAACTTAAGAATACAAACGCAACAACCACAACGGTTTACGATGGAGTTGGTCTTACTACGGTTTATACTAATTCTTCTTATATGCCAACTCCTGGTGGTTTTGATATGTTAGTATTGACAATTCCTTTTACTTACACAGGGCAAAATTTATTAGTGGATGTATGTTTTGCTCCTATATCACCATGGTCTAGTTCAGGAGTAGTAAGAACTTATAATGCTTCTAATCAAATGCACTATATTCGCCAAGACGGCGTGAATACATGCCCTTCTAATACTACAACTAGTACTACATACAAGCCTCAAATTCAATTTTTATTTACGAACCCTAATCCAATGGTCTACGATTCGCTCTCTGTTAATCACCCTACTACCCTACCCGTTTTTATTGGTACTGCTAACGCTCAAATTTTAAATTTTAAAGTGCATACAACGGGCGGATTAAGTCCTCTCAATGCTACGCAATTTGTTTTAAACATGACAGGAACAACTAATCCAACTACTGATGTGCTCAATGCAAAACTCTATTATACTGGAAACTCCAATCTATTTTCTACTGCTCAACAAGTTGGAACAACTATCTCCTCCCCGAGTGGTACTTTGGCTTTCTCTGATAACATCACATTAAGCCCAGGGCAAGCTAATTTTTGGTTAGTTTATGATATCTCATCCAGTGCTACGCCTAATAATTACATAGATGCACAATTGGTAAGTGTAACGGTTGATGGTATACCTAGAACTCCTACAAATGGTAATCCAGCAGGAAAGCGACAAATCGTTGACCCCTACGCAAATATACCTTTCTTTGAAGGTTTTGAAAATACTTGGATTGATGGTGCAGGCTTTCGTGATATTCCATCCGTGTTTTGGGTAAATACTCCTTCTTCTTCGGATAGTTCTTGGCGTAGAGAAGATGATGGAATTTCAGCAGGTTGGATGTCACCTTCCTCGGGCGCTTATACTCCTGCCGGCTCTAATGCCGCTGGCGGTTCCTCCTTACATTCTGCCAGGTTTCATAGTTACTATGTAAGCAACGGAAATAGAGGCAGATTAGATTTATATCTCAATTTTTCTCCCGTCGGAAATAAACTCCTTAACTTTGATTATATTAATACATCGGGCACTGATAATCTAACCATCCGCCTTTCTACCGATGGGGGTGTCACTTTTCCTACGGTTGTTGGTACCTACAACACTACCTCGGGTTGGCAAAGATTCGAAAATATATCATTAGGCAGTTCTACTTCTCCAACTTGTGTTTTGCGATTTGAAGCAAAAGGCGATTTTGGTTTTTCCGATATAGGGTTAGACAACGTAAGAGTACGAATACCTAGCCCAAATGATTTACAAATGGTTTCTATGTCCTCCCCTACAAGTGGTTGTGGCCTAGGAAACGAAACGGTTACAGTCCTGATAAAAAACATAGGTTCAGTAATGCAAACAGGCTTCAATGTAGGTTTTCTTTTAAATGGAGTTCCTTACATTGAAAATGTGGGCTCTTTCTTTGTGAATCCAGGACAAACCAAAGCTTATACTTTTACTACCCTAGCAAACTTGTCCGTTCCAGGAACCTATGAAATACGCCCCTTCACTGATTTAGCTACTGATGGAGATAGAACGAACGATACTTTATCTTCTCAATTCATTGAATCAAAGCCTACTGTAACTACTTATCCTTACGTGCAAGACTTTGAAGCAGGACAAGGAGGTTGGGTATCAGGAGGAACAAATAATTCTTGGGCTTATGGTACCCCTTCAAAACCTACAATCAATACAGCCGCTTCTGGCACAAAATGCTGGGTCAACGGAGGATTAACAGGCTCTTCTTACAATCCCAGCGAAAATTCTTTCGTTATTGGTCCTTGTTTTAATTTTTCTAGCTTACAAAATCCTGTCATCAGTTTAAAAATCAATTATGTAACAGAAAACAATTGGGATGGTGTGGTTCTGCAATCTTCAATTAATAACGGTGCTTCATGGCAAAGAGTTGGTAATCTTGGTGACCCCTTCAATTGGTACAACAATGGTAATTTAACAGCCAATCCTGGGGGACAATCTGTTGGATGGGCTGGCAATTCAGGAGGTTGGATATCCGCAAAAAATAAATTAACTAACTTAGCAGGCCAACCTTCGGTCTTATTCCGATTTGCTTTTGCATCAGATGCCTCGGTTAACCTAGAAGGCTTCGCTTTCGATGATATCGTTATTCAAGAAGGACCTATCCTAAATTTAGCTTCTCCCCTTGTCCTATGTTCTGGTGATACCTTAACCCTAGATGCGGGTCCTAATTGGAATAGTTACTTATGGTCTACTAATGAAAATACTCGAACTATTAAAGTTACCACTCCTGGATACTACCTTGTTAGAGTTACAGACCAATATGGTTTCACTGCACAAGACACCATAGAAGTACTAGGTAATATTTTGCAGTTAGATTTAGGAGCCAATTTATTCCGTTGCCCAGGCGATACAGCAACGTTCATTTCGAATGTTTCTAATCCTAATGTAAGTTTCTTATGGAACACTGGAGATACCACTTCTTCCATAACAGTTTCACAAGCAGGAACTTATTGGCTTCAAATAACAGACCAATACGGTTGCGTAAAGAGAGATACCGTCGAACTTATTAACTTCCCCACACCTAATTTTATTTTAGGAAATGATACCAGTTTTTGTGCAGGTGGTTTCATAGAATTAAATGCGAACGCAAATTTGTCAGGAGCCAGCTATTTATGGAATAACGGTTCTACATCTCCACGATTGGTGGTCACTGCTCCCGGTTCGTACTCCGTAATCGTAACTTCTCCTAATGGTTGCACCGCAACTGATACCATCCACATAAATTTATTGTATCAACCCACAGTAAATTTAGGCCCTGATGTATCTTTATGCCAATCAACACCTTTAACTTTAAATGCTTTCAATCCTAATTGTTCTTATTTATGGAGTACCGGAGACACCACATCTTCTATCACGATAACACAACCTGGTACTTACTCCGTAACGGTTACAGGTCCTGGTGGCTGTGTTGCAAGAGATACCATGCAATTCTCTAATTTTAATCCCGCATTAGTGGAAATTACTCAACCATCCGTAAATTGTGGAAGTTCTACATTAAGCATAGCTAACCCTCAACCTGGCGTTTCTTACTTGTGGTCTAATGGTAGTACGGGACCCTCAGCAATTATTACTCAAAATGGGCAAGTAATTGTGCAAGCTACGACTACAGATGGATGTATTGCTTACGATACCGCTAACGTCATTATTTTACCTTCCGTTCAAGCAAATATTGGAGGAATTGACACCTTCTACGTGAATGTACCCGCTCAATTGGTAGATGCTTCCTTCCCTAACCCTGCTTCTTGGTCTTGGTTTATTAACGATGGAGGTACTTATACCACTCAAAATCCTATCCATACCTTTACCAATGAAGGAAATTATAGCATAACTCTTATTGTAAGTAATGGTTTCTGTTCTGACACTGCTTTCAAAATTGTTCATGTAGTTAAACAACCTGAAGTCAGTAAAGAAGAATGGAAATCATTACAAAATTTAGTAGTTTATCCCAATCCTAATAATGGTCAATTTACGGTAAGCGCTGAATTCGCTTATGATAATAAAGTAGAAATTGAAATTTTTAATAGTTTAGGACAAAAAATCTATTACGAAAATGTTGGAAATACCCAAAATTTAAAATCAAATTTATCAATAGAAAACCTAACCAATGGAATTTATCACCTAAAATTGAGCTCCGAAGAAGGTTATGCTATCGTTAAATTATTTGTTTATTAAATAATTAAGACCAAGATAATTCGTAAATAGGTATGCCTAATGCATACCTATTATTTTTTATAAAAGTTAAATAGCCACTAAATCCGATAACCAATTTTGAATTGCTTTTCTAATTTTATCTATGAAAGTAGTTAAATCATCTCTATTGTTTACAAAAGAACTAATGTTTAAAGTACGTTCTTGAATAAAACCATCAGGTTGGACATGGTCTTTAAGTCTATATATTTGATAAAATTCTTTTGGATATTGATTTTGAATCAACTTGATTAGTCTATTTTCTAATTGATGATAAATTTTATTCCAATAAAACTTTTGACATTCAAGCGAGTAAACTAAAGTTTCAGAATATTTTTCTAATTGTTGTTGAATATGCGATATATTTTGGTGAACACGAAAAAAATCGTTTTTTAGATTTTCGAAATCAAAGTATTTGAGCGCAATAGTTCTTTGAATTTCTTTGTAATTTTTTAATAAGAATTCAGGTGGGTAACCTAACTGTTTAATTTTCTCTATGGTAGTATCTTCATAAAAGGTATAAGAAAATCGGGGAAGAAGTAAAGGATAAAAAACGCCGTAATCTTGAAAATTATCTTTGAGTTGTAACCAATAAAGGATTTCCCCCCACCCTCCTACATAAGCCAAGTTAGGCAATAAAAATTCCTGATACAAAGGTCTAAAACCTGCGTTAGGGCTAAATCGATTTGGATATTGATTTAACATATTTATTAACCATGTTATATCAACTTTTTGATAACCAATGAAATATTCATTATTTTTATATTGAATTTTTTCTCTATGGGTATCGGTTAAATAGAAAAGATTGATATCAGATACCTTCCATTGAATTTTTAGATTGAGTTTTATTAATTCATTATTAGTTTTAATTACGTTATGATAGGTTTTTTTTTCTTGTAATTCAGTTCGTAGAAACGGGATAAAACTTCTTTTAAAATCGGGGTCATCACCATCAATAAACAATAATCCCTCATTAAAAAAAATAAAATGCAACAGAGCTTGAAAAGCTTGTTTCCAAGTATCGTAAAATAGATAAGGTTCGGTGACCCAAGAAGAGAAATTGATTAAAGATTTATCAATTCTATGTCTTCCAACTGCACCTTGAAAATTACCTGTATACTCTATTTTAGTTTGGTAATCAAGATAAAAATGATTGACTTCTAGAAAATCGTGGTCTTCTGATGCTAACCAAAAGATAGGTATAAAATGGTAATCAGGAAATTTTTGGTTTAAAGATTTACATAACTCTATAACGCTTAATGTTTTATAGATTACATAAAGTGGTCCTGTACCAAAGCATAATTGATGCCCTGTTGTGATGGTAAAAGTGTTTTCATGTTTTAACTTATCAAGGTTTATTTTAACAGTTTCGTTTTGTTGTAAGCTATTTTGTTGTGATAATTTTTGATAAAGTAACTTCCTATCAACAGGATAGTTTTTTCTTTTTTCTATAATTTCTAACCAATTTGGAGAATTAGCTGAAAAAGAAATTAAATTATGCGTATCAGAACTATAAAAAAGTTCACGAATATTCACTTTAGATTATAAATTAAAACCTACAATCCATTCTAAAAAAAGGAATTTTCTGTTCAATAAGTTCTGATGCTATATCTTTTTTGAGGTCACCACAATATTGCCATGGGTCATTCTCTTCGGGGAACCAAATTTTTAAACTTACTGTTAACAAGTTCTGTTTATCTTCTTCTTGGTAAGAAATGATATCTATTTTTTCTATTTTAAAGTTGTTTTCTATAGCATCTTCATCTAAAATGGGTTTAATCACTTCAAAAACTACGTTTGGATTTTGTTTTCCCTTAAAACGAATATCAATAAAAAATTCATAATCTATTTGAGCTGATAGTAAAGATGTTAAACTCATGAAAACAACTAAAAATACATACTTCATTTTAAAATGATTTAATTGCAAAAATACAATTTTTATGCCAAAACAAATAATAAACTAAAAGTCTAATCTATAATAAAACAAAGGTAGAAAGCCCAATTGATAATTTTCTCGAATAGGATTAGCATTTGGATTTAAGGGATTGGGAGAGTAGGTTAGTCCTAAAATGTTTTTGGTGTTGAATAGGTTAACTAAATCAAGGGCAATTTCATGCGTTAACTTTTTGGTATTGATTTTGTAGTTGAAGCGTAAATCCGTACGGAAGTAAGGTCTAAATTGTAAAGAATTAAAAGCAGAATCTTGATAAACCAGCTCTCTTTGAAGTAAAGATTGGGTAGTATCTGCAATACCGTACCATCGCCCCCCAACAGTAGTAACCTTTGTACCTAAACCTAGAATATTCTTGCCCTTAATTTTAAATTCTTTTCCGATTAAAAAGTTAGTAGCATACCGGCCATTAAAATCCGTATTTCTTAAAATACCGTCACTACCTTTGTATTTCGCATCAAAAAATGCGGCAGTAATCAAGAAATAAAATGATTTATTGAAAAATTTTTCTATTGTAAGTTCTATACCATAATTTCTTCCTGTACCTGTATTTTGTAGTTGGTTAGGGAAAAAACGGGAAAAACCAGAGCCCATGTTTGTTAAAGAGAAAGGAGAAGGTTTTACTTCCACGGGAATGTTAAACAGATATTGATAATACACCTCTGATTTTAATCGTAGAGTAGCAGAGAAGGCGCGTTCATATCCCATAACCGCATGAATACTTTTAGTAAAGTCCATTTTTAGATTTTGTTTTTCAAAAGAACCATCGGGTTTAGGTTTTTGATAAAAATAAACGTAGTAAGGTTGGGTTTGGGAGTGAAGCCCTGCACCTGCGAAAATAGTACTTTTATCATTGATTTGATATTTACTACCTAATCGTGGCTCTGCCCAAGAAATACTATTGCTAACCGAGAAATATTGTTGATATAAGCCAGCAGTGAAACTCCATTGCTCCGTAAAACGATATTTCCATTGAATAAAAGCCTGAAAAAGAAACCCTGAACCCAGATAATCCCAACGTTTTTGGTAACGAGAGTGGTCTAATACTAATGCTGAATCTTGAAAATTAAAAAATAATTCATGTAAAAAAAATCCATACTTCAAAACTTGATTTTTAGTAATCTTGGTATTAAAATTAACAAGAAAAGTAGCTTTTTGAATACTAAAAGTAAAACGCTGTAAATTATAAATAGAGTCTACAATCCATTCAAGGTTGTTATTGAGATGTCTTATAATAAAATCATGCTCGGCATTTTGTTGTTCATGACTTAAAGCAGTTCCTAATCTCATGAAGGTTTTTGTTCCTAAAATTTTTTGATAATTAATCCCAACAACAGCCATTCTAGTACGAAAATATTGGTCACGGTCATCTTCACCGTAGAAGTCTTCTTTAGGTTTTTTTTGGTCGCTTATTTTTATGTCAATAGCAGAATTACCTCCCATACCAAAAATAGATAAACTGGCTTGATTTTTTAGGGGAAAATATAATTTAAAGGTCAAGTCTTGGTATTTTGGGACGGCGTCAGTACCAATTTGTATACCCATAAATTTAAAGAGTTGTAAGGTTGAATATCGATAAACAGCTAGGTAAGAGGCTTTTGATTTCTGAAAGTAGCCTTCAGCGGCGAGTTCTGTACCTAAAAAACCTAACTGCCCCGAAAATTCTCGTTTTTCATTATTACCATTTCGTAAACGAATATCAAAAACTGCGGATGTAGCGTTTCCATATTCTGCGGGAAAAGCAGAAGTATAAAAATCAGAGTTTCCCATGACCTTATTATTCAAAATACTGACAGGACCACCTGTTGACCCTGAAACTGCAAAATGATTAGGATTGGGAATATCAACTCCTTCAACACGATATAAAACTCCCAAAGGTGAATTTCCTCTTACCACTATATCATTGCGAGAATCATCAGCACCCTGTACTCCTGCAAAATTGGAAGCCATACGGGCTGGGTCCCCCCTTGAACCTGCATAACGCTCTGTCTCTGCTACATCAAAACTCCTCGTACTTACCATTGCTAACTCATTCTGAACTTCTCCTCTTTTAATTCCCTCTATTACAACTTCTTGTGCCTCTGTAAAACTTTCTTCTAACTCTATATTTAATACTACTTCCTTTGCTGACGTAACTTGAATATCTAATATTTTTTCTTTAAAACCAACAAAACTTACCTTCAAGGTATGTTTACCAACTGGAATTTCGGTTATTTTAAAAGTACCATTCTCATCTGTTATAGCTCCTTTCTTTAATACTGTATCTGATAGAACTACTGTCGCTCCTGTTAAGGGTACTTGTGTTTCTTTTTCTATAACTTTACCTCTAATGGTCTGGAAAATCTGCCCCCAACACGTTAACCCCATAATTTGAAAACTCATTACAAGAAAAAATCGGTAATTCATGATACAAATATAAATATGATTAAATTTTTGGGTTGCAATAGTATAAATTTTTGTGCTCTAATTGGCTTAATAACAACAAAAAATATATTTTTGCAATATGAAAAAAACAATCCTTATAACAGGTGGGGCTGGTTTTATAGGCTCTCATTTAGTTAGGCGAATGGTCAATCGTTACCCTGATTATCATGTTGTTAATATAGATAAACTTACTTATGCGGGTAATCTTGAAAATTTGAAAGATGTTGAAAACGCTTCGAATTATACTTTCCGTAAAATTGATATTGTGGATTGGGAACAAGTAAAATCGGTGTTCGAAAATTTTAATCCTGATGCAATTATTCACTTAGCGGCTGAAAGTCATGTAGATAGAAGTATAGAAAATCCGATGGCTTTTGTGATGACAAATGTTGTTGGAACTGTCAATTTATTGAATGCCGCTGTCCAACAATTAAAACATAAGCCATACTTTTTGTTTTATCATGTTTCTACGGATGAAGTTTTTGGTTCTTTAGAAGAAGGTGGTTTCTTTAATGAAAAGACACCCTATGACCCTCAAAGTCCCTACTCTGCCTCAAAAGCTTCTTCTGACCATTTTGTTAGAGCCTACGGTAATACTTACCAACTTCCTTACATCATTTCTAATTGTTCTAATAATTACGGACCTTACCAATTCCCCGAAAAGCTAATTCCTCTTATGATTTATAGAATTCTAAAAAATGAAAGTTTGCCGGTTTATGGTCAAGGTTTGAACGTTCGAGATTGGTTATGGGTGGAAGACCACGTAGCTGCTATTGACCTTATTTTTCATGCTCCCCAAGCCGTTGGGCAAACTTTTACAATTGGTGGTAAAAATGAATGGAAAAATATAGATATCGTCCATCTGCTTTGTGATTTAATGGACCACAAACTTAAACGCCCTAATGGCTCATCTCGTAAACTGATTACCTTCGTAAAAGACCGTGCTGGGCATGACCTTCGTTACGCTATTGACCCCTCTCACCTCGAAAATACTCTCGGATGGAAACCTTCTTTAACCTTTGAAGAAGGCCTTCATAAAACTATCGATTGGTATCTCGCTAATCAAGATTGGGTTAATAGGGTAACCTCTGGTGAATATCAACTTTACTTCGAAAGACAATACCAAAGCAGAACATAAATGCTAAAATTATTTTTTAAAATTTGGAAACGCTCCTTATTCTCTAACCTTATACTATGGTCTATTGTTTTCATTACCATTCAGCCATTATTAGATTGGATACTGAATAACCCTATTTCACCTTTCAAAGAATATCTATTCCAATCTATCTTTACAGGTTTTCTTTTTAGTTTATTAGAAACTACCATTGCTTTTTATTTAATCAATAAAGTAATCCATAATTACAATTTATCACTCGATGATTTTCAGTTTGGGAAACCTTATCAGAAAACTCGAAATCTTTTTATTGATATGCCTACAATTCTATTCAAAATTGATAAATGGAATAAAAAAGCTTACTTAAAATTTATTATTCGTAAAATGGAAGCGAATTCTTTGGAAATAATAAAAGGTGGAACTATTATTCTTTTGCAATTAGAATATGGAAAACTAACTATTTCCTCTAAGCATCGCTTTAAATATTTTTTTCTAGAACAAGGACAAAACATTGAAAATGTTGAACTTTTATTTAAAATTTTGCAAACATAATTTACATATTAGTTTTTTGCTTATACTCGCCTTGATAATTTTAACAAATAGTTGTAGTAGAGACATCCCCTCTAATATATTTAAAATGAACCTGAACAGTCATCTTACTACATTGGATCCTGCATTTGCTAAAGACCAAAACTCCACATGGATAACCTCCCAAATTTTTAACGGTTTAATTGAATTAGATACTCTGCTACAGCCTCAACCCGCTATAGCCAAATCTTGGTCCATCTCTGAAGATGGATTAACTTATACTTTTACTTTAAGAAATGACGTTTATTTTCATGAATCACAACATTTTAAAAATAAAAAAAGAAAAGTTACTTCAACCGATGTAAAATATTCTTTCACTCGTATTTGTAATCCCAAAGTAGCATCTCCTGGATTCTGGATTTTCAATGAAAAAATTCATGGTTTAAAAGAATATCTGAACGGTCAAAAATCCGAAATAGATGGTTTTAAAATCATAAATGATACCTTATTTACAATTCAATTAGAAAGACCCTTCGCTCCCTTTTTATATTTACTAGCAATGCCTTATGGATATATTGTGCCCCAAGAAGTAGTGGAAAACTCCTTATTCCATCAAAATCCAGTAGGAACAGGTCCCTTCATATTTAAAAGTTGGGAAAAAAGCAGAAAATTGATACTTCATAAAAATCCTGAATATTTTGAAAAAGAACTCCCTAAATTAGATGCAATTGAAATCAGAATCCTTCCCTCAAAATTAACTGCTTTTGCTGAATTCAAAAAAGGTAATCTTGATTTTATTAACCATCTTGACCCCATATTTGTTCATGAAATTTTAGATTCAACACAAAAACTTAAACCTGAATACTCATCTTTTTGCGAATTAAAAATAACTCATCAACTTTCTACCGAGTATTTAGCTTTTCGATTAGATAAACCAGATAACCTATTCATAAACAAAAATTTACGTAAAGCATTAAATCATTTGATTGATAAAAAAGCATTAGTGAAAAACCTAATGAACGGTATTGGAATACCTGCTGAAAATGGTTTTTTACCTTATGGTTTACCAGGTTTTCAGGCTCATTTAAAAGGTTATGACTACAACCCCCAAAAAGCTCTAAAACTTATTCAAGATGCAGGTTATCAAGATTTTACAAAAGTACCTGAATTTACACTTTATACCAACCCAAACTATCAAAAAATGGCTATATTTATCCAACATGCTTTTGAAAAACACGGCTTGAAATGTAAAATTGAACTGTTAGAACCCTCTACTTTGAGAAAAGAAATAGCCAATGGAAAAATAGACTTCTGGCGCGCTAGTTGGATGGCAGATTACCCAGACCCAGAAAATTATTTCTCTTTATTTTATTCCTCTTATTTTTCTCCCAATGGTCCTAATACCACTCATTATGTATCTTCCAAAATTGATAGTCTGTATGAAAAACTGAATAAATCATTTGATATAAATAAAAGAAATACAATCATTTACGATATAGAACAAGCTATTTTAGAAGAAAGTCCTATGATTTATCTATTTTATGAGCAAACCACTCGTTTAATTCGTAAGGAAATAAAAAATTTTTATATCGACCCCATGAACTCTTTACGATTAAAAAAAGTTTACAAAACTAAAATATAAAAAATTTGAATATCAAACATTAGACAAACAACTTTTACAAAAAATATATACATAAAATTTATAAAGTTTGAACAAAGAATTTAAAACTTTGTGTAATTTCGCACTGTTTTTCATTATTCAAAATAAATTAGAAATGTATACATTTAAAGAACATTTAGACAAAGCAAATCAATTTAGAAAAACTGGTGATTTTAAACATGCTATCCAACACTATAAAGAACTATGGGAAAAATATAATAGTAGATGCAATGAATGGGTAGCATGGGGTTATGCATTAAGTTTAAGCAAAATGAAGCAAAATGAAAAAGCCCTTCAAGTCTGTGAAGAAGCAATTGATAGATTCCCTGATTTTGAAAATTTAAAAAATGTTTATGCATGGGCTTTATTCAATGTTAGGGTTGGGGCTAAGAAAATTAAAGATGTCAAAACTGTTTTAGAAAGTGCAGAAAAAATATTACAGTTAACAAAGGAAGATGCTCCCTATTCTCCCTATACGCAAACCGTGTTAAAAGTAATTGAAATTTTAGAGAAACATAATCTTCAAGCTCAGATTATTGATTGGATAGATAAAATAGACATTGAAAAACAACCAAAAGACCCCGTTGTAGTAAAAGTATTAGAGAATCGAGTACAGACTACCCCATCTAAATACGAAGCACTTCTTAAAACCAAGATAGATGCTCTAATTAAAAACAAAAGAACCGAAGAAGCCGCCAAGATAGCAGAACAATTTTTAAATAATACACCTAAAGAAAAAATATCTAGTAAAACTCCTTTCCAATACGCTATCGCTCACCATTATCTAAAATCAGGGAATTTAGAGCAAGCTTACATATGGTTTAAACGTTTTGCTTTTAAAAAGAAAAAATGGCAGTATCACAAAGAACTAGCCGAAGTTTATTACAAAAAAAAAGAATATGGTGACGCCCTAAAATTAGCTTGTGATGCATGCTTATTTCAAGGTGATTACAAAAAAAAAGTTCCTCTTTTTGTTTTTCTTGCCGCAATTTTTAAAAAACTTAACCGAATCGATATAGCCAAAAAACATTTAGAACTTGCACTTGCCATCCGAAAAGAACTTAATTTTAGCTTTGATAACTTCTCAAAAAATCTTGTTGACGAGTTTCAAATCGACATTAATAATTTACCCGAATCCAAAAAAATATGGGGTTACTTGAAGAATGTTTGGGAGAAAGAGAAATACTCCGCTCTACCTTGGTATTATGGTGAGATTATTCTTGTTCTAGAAGAGGGTTTCTGCGGCTTTGTTGGATTAGAAAATGGTAATACTTATTATTTCAAAAAAGACCATTTTCTTGGTGAACCTGACTACATTAAAGTAGGGCAGAAAGTTCGTTTTCATATAATTTTAGCTATTAATCCTAAAAAAGATAAAGCAAATAAAGTTGCTGTAAATGTAACCCCTCTCGATGAAAATAATCAACCTATCCCATTTGAACTAATAAAAGAAGCTTCCAATAGTAATCCTACTCATGAACTAAATGCTGAAGAAAACACTAACCTTGAAAAAAACATTAGCAATGAAAATTAATTTGCTCATATTACAAGAAAATACTGTTAAAGATGATTATTTTTTAAAAAACCTTGCTGATAATCTTGTTAATCGTAAAAATAAATTTCTTATTCTTCATGAGCCCCTACAAAATAATAAAGTAGAAACTTGGTTCTACACAAAACGAATCTCTGCGAAATTAAGTGAAAGTATGGTCGCAAATGTACCCTTTTCTGCTGAGCATAAAAGCCTTTTTAGATTTATAAACGATGAATTTCACGCAAACCAAGAATTGTTTCACAAAAACTTTCAAATGCTCAATACCATAGTGATTAATGGGGTTTTTAATAACCAAATTATTGATATTAACATTTTAATAGATAGCATAAAAAAAATCATGGAAATAGACAATATGATTTTATTTACGCTTAATCCCCTTTCTCCGCTCGCCGCAATTAACCCCATCAAATTAGAAACAAAAGAAGAACTAGAAAAATATAAAAAAATATATCCAGAAGAACAAAAAACTTTGGATATTGCAGGCTCCTTTTTACCTATTTTTATATCTAACCCTCAATCATTCATTAAAATTTTCTAATCGTGGAAACAACAATTCACGAAATAAGAATGAAAGAAGCCTATAAAATGGCTTGCCTTGCATATGAAAAAAATGAAGTACCAATAGGTGCTGTTGCTTATCTGAACAATCAATTAGTAGCGAAAGCTTATAATCAAGTAGAAATGCTTCAAGATTGCACAGCTCATGCAGAAATGATACTTATATCCTCTTTAATGGAACGTTTTCAATCTAAATACTTACCTAATGTATCCATTTATGTAACCGTTGAGCCGTGCGTAATGTGTGCAGGTGCTTTAAAATGGGCTCAAATAGCAGAACTATATTACGGAATAAAAGAACCTAAATATGGTTACTCCCATTTTGGTAATCTTTTACACCCCAAAACTAAAGTTTATAGTGGTTTTTTAGAAGGTGATATTCAAAATCTTATCAAAGACTTTTTCAAAAATAAAAGATAAACATCTTAATTAAATAACTACTTTCTTTTAAAAAAAATCTCTACTCTTCTATTTCTTGCTCTGCCTTCTTCCGACTCATTGGTTTCAACAGGGCGTGATTCACCGAAACCTTCGTATTTCATTCTATCCGTGGATACCCCAACTTCTTTAAAAAATTTATATACCGATAATGCTCTCCTAATGGATAACCCCATATTATATGCATCGGTCCCTATCGCATCTGTATGTCCTTCAATTTTGATATTTATATCCTCTTGTTTGGCTACATCCACTACCCTTTTTAACTCTTCTATTGAGGTTTGTTTGGGATTATCTTTATCAAAATCAAAATAAACCACAGAGAAATCTGTAACATCTCCATTAAAATTTTTATCTTCTTTTATGTTAGTATGAACAATTTTTTGTTTTTCCATGAAGAAATCTTTTTGATTTGCTTGAAAATGAGTAACGGAAGATACATCTAATTTTTCATTACGAGGTATATAACCTTCACTCCTTAAATTAACTATATATTCTTTACCAGCAGGAAGCCATATACTATAACTTCCATTGAGGTCTGAAATAGTCTTATAAAATTCCTGCCCATAAATAATCTCTATCTCTGCTTGAATTGGTTTACCTGTATGTTTATCAAGAACAAAACCTGAAAGTGAAGTCATAGGATTACCTAAATTTAAATCTTTTAAAGGCACAGAAAAAATATCACCATTTCCTTCTGCTAATGAATAAACATAAGATAAATCTCCTTTTGGAGAAATTATAAAATGGCTCTCCCAATCCACAGAGTTCACAATAGAACCACAATTAATTGGAGTAGACCAATTCATCCAACTATCATCTAAACGAGTAGTAACAAAAATATCATTTAGTGCGGCTCCATGCCCCCCGCTTGAAAAAAACAATGTCTTATCATCAGGAGCGAGAAAAGGAGTATATTCATAATAAGGGGTATTGATGTTAGAAGGTAATTTTTTGGGATGCGTCCATGAACCGTTAGGCTGTAAAAAGCTGACACAAATGTCGTACTGATAACTCAAAATCATGACTTTACCATCACTTGAAAGTTTAGCATTGTGTTGGTCCCATTGAGTTGCTTTAGGCTCAAATTTCAGCAAAGTAGGTCTACGCCATTTTCCATTTTCTTTTGTTACCAAACAAATTCCCTTTTCGGAATAAGCTCCATTGACTAACATTCTATTCCCATCAGGATAAATATAAAAAACCATGTTTGGCTTTTCATTGTTAAGCTCTTCCACTGGTTGTGGGGCAGACCATACATTATTGCTTAATCTCGTTGAATAATAAATATCGTAATGGGTTCCTGGATTCTTACGAGAAAAATACATTGTATTACCATCAGGCGAGAAAACTATATATGCCTCCGTTCTCTTTGAATCATTGATGACAGGTCCCAAATTTACTCGCTGTGAATATAAATTACTGATTATCAATATTAAAAATAACCAACCATAAAATTTCATGTATCTATTTACGTTTGGCACGTAAAATTGAACAAAATTTTTAAAATCACAAAATTTTTTTTAAGCCTTAATTTCAAGCATCATTAAAGTTACATCATCTAATTGTTCAAATGTTTTTTTCCATTCTTCAAAGTCCTCTTTGAGTGTTTTAAAAACTATCTCCAAAGAGTTTGGTATTTGAGATTCCAAAAATGTACGTAACCTTTTAGAACCGAATTTTCTTCTTTGTGGTCCCCCCATTTGGTCTACTATACCATCAGAATACAAAAATAGTTGGATACTTTCTCCTTTTTGAAGCTTTATTTCATGTTGTTGAAAAACTTTTTCAGAATAAATACTAATTCCCCCGATAGGATACTTATCTGCTTTAACTTCAGTAAGTGTTTTATCATTTATACGATAAAGTAAAGGTCTCCCAGCCAAAACAAACTGTATGATATTTAACTTTTTGTCGTACATAAAAAAAGCACAGTCTAATCCATCATTTCCTCCTTTTTCTTGTTTCAAAGCCTTTTGAATGCTTACATCCAAGGTTTGTATAATCTTTAAAGGTTGTTTAATATTTAAATCATCAATGATACGGTTTAATTGATTGATAGCAAGCATACTCATGAAAGCTCCTGGAACACCGTGCCCCGTACAATCTCCTAGTGCAAAATATACGCGTTCTTGGTCTTCATCTAAGTTGAGCCAATAAAAATCCCCAGATACAATATCTCGTGGTTCATAGTATATAAAAGCCTGACTAGCAAATGAAAACCATTGGTCCAGAGGCGGTAATGTAGCAGTTTGTATTCTTTTTGCGTACTCAATACTATCCAAAATATCCTTATTCTTTTGTTCAATAATACGAGACTGATCTATAATTTGGTTTTCCATTTTTATACGTTCCCTTATATCACGAATATACAAAACCAAGGCAGAGTGCTTACCGAAAGCTATAACTTTTGCAGAACATTCTGTGGGAATGATTTCTAGTGATTGTGTCAATAATTGCATCCTAAAAATAGCTCCCTTGTGCTCCCATGCATCCGCAATTTGCTTTGCACTTTCATTTAGAAAAGTCTTTGGTATAATCTGAAAAACGGTTTTTTGCTTTAAATCTTCAGAAGCATACCCTAATAAATCCAACAAAAACTGATTTGCATTTAAGATTTTACCTTCAACAATATCTAAGACTAAAATTCCATCATTTGCCTGTTGAACGATGGTTTCATAAGTTTCTTCATAGGTTTGAGTTGAAATATCAAGTTGCAGTCCTTCTAAAACTGCTAAAATAGAATCAGGTCTTAAAAAAGAACCAGGTGTTTCTGGGCGTGTGTTATATCGGATAATACCTTTTTTATCTATAATAAAAGCGGCCGGCAAGGGAATTCCTTCAAAATCATTTATGGCTATCTGCCCGTCCCCTTTAACTCCGTATTGATTGGTTATTTTTAAATTTTCATCGGAAAGAATAACAAAATCAGCCCCAATTCTTTCTAACATTTCTTTGTTGACACCCTGTGGGTCAGGCCCTATCGCTATAAAAAAAATACCTTTTTCTTTAAATTTTTCTCGATATTTATAGTATGTTCTTAACATGATATGACATGCTGGGCACCAATCCCCTCTTACAAATAATAATAAAATATCACTTTTTCCATAAAAATCTTTTAACCTTACAATATTACCATGTTGGTCAGGCAATTCAAACTCAATCGCTTTATCCCCAGGTTCTACCCCTCTTTCTTTTTTTTCAAGCTCTATGTAAGCCTTAGCTTCTGTTCCTCTTGCAATCCACGTATAAATCGTCGCAAATGTAAAACCTAATAAAAAGAAAGCTAAATATTGCCATTTCCAAGGATTTAAATAAATCGCTAATCCATAAATTATTAAAGCTAAAAACCAAAAAGTTTTTTCTATCCATAGTGCTTTGTTAATACCTACCCAAAAAGGAAAACGGTTTCTTATTCCCCCCTGCGCAGGAAAACTTAAAATTATTGATAAAGTGAATAGTTTGTATTCAGAACTCCAATCTAACAAAACTCCTATCAGGATATTTCCAATTACATGATTGATATATTCAAGATTATAGGAATAATGCAAATCATTTAAGTAGTTGGTAAACCAAATTAAAGCCGATAGCAATAAAAATACAGAAAAATGCCAACCCCCAAAAATGGATAAAGCACCTAAAATCATCAAGAGATACGCTATTAGAAGCCTTACATGCCTAAATTTCGCTTTTTTCATGAAAAATATTAGATTAGCAAATTTATGAAAGATTAAATATGTTATATTGGTTTCATGAAAAAAATATACTTTTTGATATTTTTTTATGGTATTCTTAGTGATTTGTCAGCACAAATTAACTACTTTTATAGTTTATCAGGGCATATATGGCTTGGTACTCCTATCAACCGATTAGGAATTGTAATACATGGAGGTTTAACCTACCAACATTTTCAAATTTATTCCCAATTCCGAATGCACTATCAGCTCACTAATTGGGTTAAATGTAAACCATCAACTGAATTGCAGTTTGCCTTGGGCGGACTACTCGCTTGGGGGCTTCCGAATACTTTTTTTTCGCATGAACTACTATTTCAAAATTTTACTTCATACAGGAATAGTTTGGGGTACGCTCATCATTGGTACATAGATAAAATACAAACTTCGCAACGTTCAGGTAGCTTTTTTTTTCAATACAACAAAGTTTCTTTTATTTTTGAAAACGATGCTTTTGCTGGGCTAGGTAGAGACGAATTCAGAACTGGCGGAGCCAAAATAATTTATCAAATCAATTCTTCTCATTCCATAGCCCTAAACTGTATTCTTTGGACAGGACGAACTCACGATGCTCCACGTATAGACACTAGTGATTACCCTTCTCGCTATGGTTATAAAGACTTATCCAATTCGCTTTATGGGAGATATTCCAAAGGTATATTAGCTTTACAATATAGTTATTACCGCTCTTCAATTGGGATTACTCAAATGCAAATTGGTATAGATGCCGAGCCTATTCGGCATTTCTTTCAGAATAAGTTGATACATGATATGCCTTTCCTACCCCCAAAATGGAATAATGCAAAAAATCCTCATTTTCCCATGTTAGACATAGAAGGATTGCCTCATATCAACCCTCATAAACAAAAAATTAGAATACCTAAACCGCATATTCAAATGGGAATTCAGCCAAGTAGTTTTTATTAGGCTCAAATAAATTACGACAACTGTTGAATGTTATACAATTTAGCATAGTAACCATTGGCTTTTAATAATTCTTCATGACTACCGAATTCTGTAATTCTTCCATTTTTTAAAACGATAATTTTATCCATTTTGGGCATAATAGATAAGCGATGTGAAGCTATTAAGAGGGTCGTTTTAGTATTAGAAATATTTTGTAGTTTTTGTATAATTTTTTCTTCGGTGATAGTATCAACAGCGGAAAGACAATCGTCTAGAAGTAATAATTTAGCCTTTTTTAGGTAAGCGCGAGCAATAGCAATACGTTGCTTTTGACCTCCTGATAGCGTTACACCACGCTCCCCTACTACCGTTTGAAATTGTTTAGGAAAAGCCTTAATATCCTCATAAACAGCCGCAAACTTTGTCGCTTCAATTATTTCTTCATAAGAAGCATCAGGATTTCCCATTCTTAAATTATTTTCAATCGTATCAGAAAATAAGAAAACATCTTGCGGCACGATGGTTATATTTTTTCGTAGTTCTTCTCTACTGTAATATTTAAGTTCTTGATTATCAAGAATAATATTTCCATTTGTGGGGTCATACAAACGAGTTAGCAAGGCAAATAAAGTAGATTTTCCGGACCCTGTAGCGCCTACTATCCCAATACATTCACCTTCTCGGATTTGTAAACTGAAATTATCTAATGCTTTAATTTGAGATTCCTCATAAATCATTGTAACATTTTGAATTTCAATATTTATGTTTTCAATAGGTTTTGAATTAGAAGGATATTGAATATCGGGAACAATACTTAAAATTTGGTTGATACGCTCTTGAGAAACAGCGGCACGTTGCGTTAAACTAGTTACCCAGCCTAGGGAGGCAATTGGCCAAGTCAATAAATAAACATACATGATAAATTCTGCAATATTTCCTATTGTAACCGTATCACCAAAAACTTTGACTCCGCCATATCCAACGGCTAAAATCGTACTTAAACCAATTAAAAATTGTATAATAGGAAAAAAAAATGCATCTATTTTAGCTAAATTTAATGATTTTTGTTTAAATCGATTAGTGAAACTTAAAAAATTAGAGAAAAATAAAGCATCTTTATTGTATGCACGTATAGTTCTTATACCTGAAAAGACCTCTTGAGTAAAGGAACTAATCGCAGAAAGCTCCTTTTGAACTATTTCGCTTTGTTGAATGATTTTTCTATGAACATAGTAAATCAATAAACTTAACAAAGGTAATGGTAATATCACTACGATTGTAAGTTCCCAGTTCACATATAACATGGTAATCAAAACCATTAAAAATAAGGTAATTGTGTTTATGGAGTACATTATTCCGGGTCCTGTAAACATTCTGACATTGCCCACGTCTTCAGTTAGCCGTGCCATAAAGTCACCAGTGTGATATTTTTTTAAATTTTGGGGGCTTAAAGCTAATATTTTTTCAAATAATTGATTTTTTTGGTCAAATTCTATGTGCCGAGACATTACAATAATAGCCTGCCTGACCCCAAACAAGAATAATCCTTTCAAGAAAGCTGACATTAAAATACCTAATGCATACCATAATACCCATTGAACAACTTCACTTCGTAATTGCGTTTTATCTACACCCGAGGAACTTTCATACGCTTTTAATTTAATAGTTAAAATATCAAAACCTTTTCTTACCAATTGTGCTGGATAAATGGAAAAAAAATTGGAAACAATGATAAAAAATACACCCCAAAATAAATACCAACGATATTTTTTTAAAAACGGGGCTAATGATTTTAATAAAACTTTCATTTATATTCTCAACAACTAAAAGCCTAATAAATTTTCATATAGAAAATTAAATTTAAGAATAGCTAGATAATAATTTATTTTTTATTTTTTTGTTGAACACTAGTATTTTTAACAAAAGGAGTTGTAGTAATGAAGGCTTTAGCGGGCTTGTTTCGTATGCTAATAAAAATTTCGCTACCGATATTGGAAAATTCTGGTTTCACATATCCCATTCCTATTCCTTTTTCGAGACAGGGACTCATTGTACCAGAAGTTACTTTTCCAATTTCGTTTCCAAATGCATCTACAATAAGGTAGTCATGTCTTGGAATAGCTTTTTCTAACATTTCAAATGCAACAAGTTTTTTAGATACACCATTATCTTTCTGATTTTGAAAAATTTCTGAACTACAAAATTTACCTTTCTGTAATTTGGTTATCCAACTTAATCCTGCTTCAATGGGAGAAGTTTCATCGTTTATGTCGTTACCATAAAGCATATATCCCATTTCTAAGCGTAATGTGTCCCTTGCACCTAGACCTGCTGGTTTTACTCCGAAATCTTTCCCTTTTTCCATTAGTGCGTCCCATATCGTTACGACTTGTTCATTAGAACAAAATATTTCATAGGTCCATTCTCCTGTATAACCTGTTGTAGCTACTAAAATATTATCAAAATTTAGTAATTTACAGCGTACTACTTCATAATATTTAAGGTCTTGAATTTTTGATTGTGTCAATTGGCTCACTAACTCCGTTGATTTAGGACCTGAAACCGCAATTAAAGAAGTCTGTTCAGAGATATTAACAATGTCTAAATCAGAGAAATTCGTTGATTGCTTACGCTCTTGTATCCAGTTCCAATCTTTGTCTATATTAGCGGCATTGACTACCATCATATAGGCATTATCTAAACGATACAAAATAATATCATCCACAATTCCTCCTGACAAGTTTGGCAAACAAGAATACTGAGCTTTGCCTACAAACAGTTTAGATACATCATTAGAAGTAATAGATTGCAAAAAAGGAAGCGCATCATTACCTCTAAAAATGAACTCTCCCATATGAGAAACATCAAACAATCCTACCTTATTTCTCACTAAAAAGTGCTCATCTTTATCACCTGTATAACGAATGGGCATTTCATAACCTGCGAAGGGCATCATTTTTGCCCCCAATTGTATATGAACTTCATAAAGAGCGGTTTTTTTTGTCATAACTATATTTTATTGATTTTGAAATTTTTGTAACCAAACTTGGCAAGTATTTTTTAGCAGTACAGCGATGGTCATAGGACCAACTCCCCCAGGAACAGGAGTAATATAACTACATTTAGGTGCAACGGAGTCAAATTCTACATCGCCTGTTAATCGAAAGCCGGTTTTTTTAGTGTTGTCCGTAACACGATGTATTCCCACATCTATCACTACAACTCCTTCTTTTACCATATTTCCTTTTAGTAACTCAGGTTGCCCTGCGGCAATAATTATAATATCTGCATTTTTAGTAAAAAAATCTAAATTTTTTGTTTTAGTATGACATAATGTAACCGTACAATTTCCTGGATACGCATTTCTGCTCATCAATATACTCATCGGAGTACCTACAATATTACTTCTACCAATAACAACACAATGCTTACCTACAGTTTCGATTTGGTAATATTTCAGTAGTTCTAAAATACCACCAGGTGTGGCTGGCAGTAGTGAAGTTAAATTCTTTGACATTCTACCAATATTAACAGGATGAAAACCATCTACATCTTTATGAGGAGAAATAGTTTCAATAACTTGATTTTCAGATATATGCTTTGGCAAAGGTAATTGTACTATAATACCATCAATCTCAGAGTATTCATTCAGGATTTGAATTTCTTGAAGTAATTTTTTTTCTGATATTGTTTCAGGAAAATGGTATAAAGACCCTTTGATACCGTATTTTTCACAAGTTTTGATTTTTGCATTTACATAGGTTTCAGAAGCAGGATGATTACCTATCATTATAATAGCTAAATGTGGTGGACGTTCTTTACTAAATTTTTGTATATTTTGACTTACTTGATTTAAAAGATGTTCTGATACAATTTTACCATCTAAAAGATTCATTTTTCCTTAAATTGTTGCAAAGTTAGTTCAATATTCTTTTTGATTTCTGAATTAGCTAGTAAAATACATGTCTTTTTTTCTTTATTTTTTTGAATAGTAAACATTTCTGTCATCATGGTTCTTTTGTTGGATTGTTCTTGTGGAAGTTTAAAAACTTTTTCCATCAAATCAATAATGGATTTCAATTCTTCTGTTGTTAAACTTCTCTTAAAAGGTTCACCTCCAGAATAATTACCAGATGAACTTTCTATAGGTTTTACAGGAATGTATTCTATAATTTGTTTCTCTATTTTATAATGATTTCCTGAACCATCATAATAATGATAAATCATGTTATTGATATGCTTACAAGCTAACAAAAATAAAACTATAATCAATAAAAAGACAATTCATAAATCATGAAAATTATATTGTATTATAAAGTAATACCAAAATAAACCAAAACACACGCCGGTTTGTCGTTCTAATAAAGACTCAGAAAACATACTACCAATTAAAACTGATAAAAAGACTATTACAAAAAATTTTTTATGAAAAATTATTGGATAAATTAACCAAGATAAAAAAATAATAAAGCCTATTATTCCTAACCCTAATAAGTACTCCCAAAATTGATTATGTAAATCATTGAGTCTGTTTTCTTTCCATATATTAACTTGGTGAATTTCATATTCTTCATTTATTTTAGTACTGATGTTTTCCATGCCAACTCCAATCCAAGGACTTTTCATAAATGCATAATAAGCCATTTCCCATGCAACTAATCGCATTGAAACTGAGCGATGGTTAATATCCTGTTTTTTTCGATATCTTTGAATGTCTTCATAAGTGTTAATAATACGATTTTTAAATGAAGGTAACAACCAGTAAACAGTTAAAGGAAAAATAATTAAAGCTAAAATTCCTAAAATTATTAACTTAATTTCTTTATTTTTAATTACATAATAAGCAAAAGATACCAAACCAGCAAGATATAAAGCTAACAAACCTGTTCTAGTACTCAAAATATGAATACATAAAAATAAAAAAACGCCTAACCACGCATAAATTTTAATTTTTAATGTATGATAAATATAAAAGCATAAAACAATAGCAAAAGCTAATATTACACTAAAATAAATATGATTGACCTTAGTAAAAATAGGAATTTCTTTCGACTCTAATATTCTAATGTTCATCTCTTCAAAATGAATGAAATAATAAAAAAGTGTTAGAAAAGAAGCTATACTGATTGTAACAATGTAAAAAAAACAAAGAATTAAAAAATCTTCTTTCCGTGGTTTATAAATTACAAAGCCAAGCGGTAATAATAAAAAAGGTAATTTAACTCGGAGTTCTACTCCTAATTGCGAGGGATTCAGATTTTCAAAAATATGCAAAAAGTGTAGAAAATATAATATAATTATAGAAAAGAAAGCAAAATTTTTAATTTTATTTATATTATCGTGAAAATTAGAATAATCCAACAGAAAAGCCAAAAAAAAACCCAAACATCCTATACTCATTAGAGCAGGAGATGTACTTAACCCTACTAAAATAAGTACCGAAGAAAAAAGTAGAATTTTATGAACTAAATTTTGACCTACAAAATAATTCCAATAGTATTTTACCATACACCAGCCATCCCTCTCAAAAAATCGTGTTTCCATGCTTCAAAAGCTTGTAATTCTTCATCAAAAACTTTAACAAAATGATTAGTTTTGAAAATTGGCGTGGAATAAATACCACTCGGTCTCATAGGAGACATCTGAAATATCCACTCTACTTGATTTTCTTTTAAAGCCCGTATACTTTCCTCTAATGTATTAAATTGTGTTCTTGCTAGGTTGATAGCAACACAAATAAAAAAATCATCCTCAGGGGCTTTAATCTCAATTCCTGCTATGTTATAGGATTTTCCTTTCTGTAAGAGAAGTTTTTCAATTTTTATGATTTTAAAAAGAGTAATTTTACCATCTAACTCAAAAGCAATTGCCTCTCCTTCTTGATGGTAAAACTGTTTATCAATATCTTGAACAAAACTCATTGAACAGCAAAAATAAAGTATTCCTAAAACAAAACCAAGTAATTTAACTTTTAGAAATTTCACAAAAAAACCTACTAGATTTTGCTAGTAGGTCAATAAACATTTTTTATGTTAGTCTAAACTATTTTTTCTTTGCGTTTGTCTGTATTCTCCGTGGTAAGTTTTTTACTTTAAGATTATATTACATTTTAAAATTTTATTTAATATAGCTATTTTTTAATTGTTAGCATTTCTGCACCGCCTAGTTCAGCTATTTTATGAGAGGATTTTAACATCCCCTTATCGGATTTAGATATCCAATAAGTTGTTTTTTTAGTTTCTTCTTCAACAGAGCTAACTTCTACCTTCCAGCAGTCTTTTCCATCCAAAGTTTCAGAGCCTAAAACTTTTAGTTTAGCTAATTCCAATTTTAAATTTTCTAATGATAAACTATTAAAAACCAATTGATAATTATTCGATAACGGAAGAGCTCCAATAAAAATATCCACAGCACTATTTATATCTAAAAATGCCCCTTCATATTTTAACTCAGTTTTTTTCTCACCTGCCTGAACAATAACTTTACCAGTTTCGTATTCAATAATAAAATTCATAGGACCTTGATTTACCGTTCTTTTAATGAGTTGAAAGTTTGAGTTGAGCGTAAGATTATCTTTGGATTCTTGCCCCATCATTAGAACTGTGGTATTAATTTCCCAATTATTTGTTTTTTTGATTTCGCGGGTCATATCAATTTTGATGTTTTGCCCTTGAAAAGCAATAGTAGATTCAAATTTTTGAGTTTCAGATTTTAAATTAAAATTAAGTTTAGGAAGCTCAGTAGCAGGTTTGAGATTTTCAGATTTTTTGAGAGTAAGTTTAGAGATATCCACGCGTAACTCTTGTAATCTTTTAGCTACGTCATCAGGCATATCTTTTTGGTATCTACCACCCATATTTTCAGCGAGGAATCTTTCAATTTCAGCATACATAGCCATTTGATTAACAGGCTTAGCAAAACCATGTCCTTCATCATCAGCTAATAAATAAGAAACGTTTTTCTTTTTATCGCGTAAAGCGATAGCGATTTGGTCGGATTCCGCTTTTTTAACGCGAGGGTCATTTGCTCCTTGAACAATAAGTAGGGGTTTATTGATTTTATCTACATGGAATAAAGGGGAAGCATCTTTAAGAAGTTTTTTACCTTCTTCGGTGTTGGGGTCGCCAGTCATTTCATAAAGGAAAGCTCTACCTGCTTCCCAGTAAGCGGGAATCGATTCTAAAAGTGTGAATAAATTACTAGGACCTACGATATCAACACCACAAGTATACAAATCTGGGGTAAAAGCAAGCCCTGCGAGTGTAGCATAACCACCATAACTACCTCCCATAATCGCAACACGTTTAGGGTCAACGATACCTTGGTCTACCAAATATTTTACGCCCCAGGTAATATCATCTTGCATCAATTTTCCCCATTGTTTGTCTCCTGCATTCATAAATTTTTTACCATAACCACCACTTGCACGGAAATTAGGTTGTAGAACCGCATAGCCCCTGTTCGCTAAAAATTGAACTTCAGGGTCATAACCCCAATAATCCCGAGGTCCTTTAGGTCCTCCATGTACTAACACCACCAAAGGAAGATTTTTATTATCTGAATTTTTTGGTAGCGTTAAATATCCAGGTATTTCTAAACCATCAGAACTTTTGTAGCGAATAGGTTTCATGGAAGCTAAAAATTGCTCCTGTTTTTTGAGTTCTGGACGTGGGGTATATTGAAAAATTAGCTTATTAGTAGCAGGCTCATAATAGTATACTTCGCTTGCAATGTTATCCCCCGTTACTGCAACTAAAAATTTATCATAATTTTTCGTAGAACTTGTAAAACTAATTTCTTTACCAGGAAATTGCTTTTGTAAAAATTCATATTGAGCTTTTCTTTTTTCATCTTTCCAGTAATACACAGTTTTATCATCTGTATAAGTAAAAGCAACAGGTTTTCGAGTGTTGATATCCATAATTAGACCACCAAAATCTACACGATTATTGGGGTCAGAATGAACTTTTTCCAATTGAAGGGTATTCAAATCCATTAAAAAAAGAGCGGACTTATCTAAATCGCCTTTATTAGTTTCTAGGTAGGCTTTAGAATTGTCTTCGTTAAAACCCACAAACCCCGCTTCTTCTTTCACGGTTACATCGTAAATCTTAGTTAAAGATTTATCTTTATTGATTTTGAAAAAGGTGGTATTACCTTGCTCATCCGTTTTAGAAAGTATTCTTAAATTATCATCCCAATCAAAGGTATAGGAAGTAATTCTTTCTTTGTTTTCGTAAATAAGTTTTAGTTCACCCGTAGAAATTTTAAGAGAATAAAGGTCATGCCATGCTTTATCACGGTCATTCAAGCCAATGAACATTAAATCAGGATTGTTTTTACTAACTTGATATATTTGAGCAGTTACCTCGTTTTTAGGAGTTAAATTTCGTGAATTAGGAACATTCTTACCATCTGCTTCAGCAGGATTTACTGCAAAAATGTTCATATTCTCGTCTCCGTCTTTATCTTTGACATACAAAATAAACTTACTGTCATAGGTCCAGAAATAACCGTATAAAGGTCTCTTACTATCTGTAAGCGGCTTTGCTTTTTCGAAGGGCTCATCAAATTTTTTGACCCAAATGTTCATAATTCCATCGTATTCTTTTAAAAAAGAAATCCATTTTCCATCAGGGCTTATTTGCCCACCCGAAATTTTAGGATTTCCAAAGAATACGCTTCTATCGATAAGAGGGATTTCTTGGCTAAATACTTTGTTCATGCTAATGAATAAAACTAAAAATAAATTAAAAAACTGATTTTTCATTTTCTTAAATTTAAGGCAAAGATAAAAAGATAGTTGTTTATGTTTCAATTTAATTTTTTTAAAAGGTCAAAACACAAGATAATAGGAAATTTTCTGATTGTTCAAAAAAAATAAAAACTTTTTTGGTTTGTAAAAGAATAACCTTCTAATTTTGCAATTAAACCACTCAAAAGAAAATGGCAGAATATATGACTATGCCGAGAATGAGCGATACAATGACTGTTGGTACGCTTGTAACATGGCATAAAAAAGTTGGAGATACAGTAAAATCAGGAGATATTCTCGCTGATGTTCAAACCGATAAAGCTACAATGGAATTAGAATCGTATTACGATGGTACGATTTTATATCAATCTATTAAAGAAGGAGAAGATATTCCTGTGGATGCGTTGCTAGTCATTATTGGTAAACCTGGTGAGGATATACAGCCTATTTTACAACAGTTCCAAACACCTAAACAAGAGGTTCATCAGGCACAAGAGAAAACGAACATTGCGAAAGTAGTAAGTACAGATACAGAAATCATTATTTCTAATGCCAACACTTCTGTTACTATTCCTGAGGATGGAAGATTAAAAGCTTCTCCTTTAGCTAAAAAAATTGCCCAAGAGAATAATATTGATATTCAAGAGGTTAAAGGTACTGGGGATGGCGGAAGAATCATCAAAAGAGATATTGATAATTATTTAGAAACGCTGAAACAACAACCACAACCAAGAAAAATTGTTGCCTTCCGTTACGATGATTATGAGGAAGTTCCGTTGAATAATATGCGAAAAGTTATTGCAAAACGTCTGACGGAAAGTAAAAACAATGCACCGCATTTTTATTTAACCATGAAAGTGGATATGGATAATGCTATTGAAGCACGAAAAAAACTCAATGCTTTATCCGATACAAAAATTTCGTTCAATGATATTATTATTAAAGCGGTTGCTTCAGCGTTAAGAAAACATCCCAAAGTGAATTCTTCGTGGTTAGAAGATAGAATACGCATAAATCATCATATCAACATAGGTGTTGCTGTGGCTATTGAAGATGGGTTAGTGGTACCAGTAATTAAAAATGCAGACATCAAAGGATTAGCTCAGATTGCCAATGAAGTCAGAGAATTTGTGAATAAAGCTAAAGGTAAAGGACTAGCCCCAGAAGATTTTGTAGGTAACACATTTACCATTTCTAATTTAGGGATGTATGGCATAGAAGAGTTTACTGCGATAATCAATCCACCGGATGCTTGTATTTTAGCGGTTGGTGCAATTATGGAGGAGCCTGTTGTCAAAAATGGACAGATAGTCATAGGTAACACTATGCGAGTAACTTTATCTTGTGACCACCGTGTAGTGGATGGTGCCGTAGGTTCAGAATTTTTGCAAACTTTAAAAGCTTTCTTAGAAGATCCATTAAGAATTTTGTTGTAAAAATTAGATGGTTGAAGCTCATCCTTACGAACCATTTTAAATTTCACTCACCATAGCAATATAGATAACCATCTCGAGAAGCAATATACAAGCGTTTATTATAAATAAAAGGTGTAGCTTCAAAACGCCCGGGAATTTTTTTTATCAATTCAAATTTTCCTTTTAAGTTCTGAAAAATAAAAATACCATTATATCCCGCTGTAATTAAGTAATCTTCAATGAGTAATGGAGTTGAAATAGAAGGACCTGTAAGATATTTGAAGAATAATTTAGGTGTTCTGACTTGGGTTTTATTATCAAACAATTTTACAGGATTTTTTTCCAATTGCGTTTGATGTACGACATAAACGTTTCCGTCAATAGCGTTGAAAGCACACAGGCTATCTTTTACAGAGGGGCTACCAATTACTCCCCCCTTCCAATCCGCAAATGTTTTATTTTGTGTTGGAAAGAACCACTCTACTGCTTGGGTACGAGGATTTAACTTTAATACACCCCCTTTTCCTTGAATATACTGTTTTTCTATGGCAACTAAAATACAACTGTCTGGCGTAATGACAGGAGAGCCATCTAAATCTGAGCCAATATAATAATCCCAAATTATTTTTTTGAGGTTTAAATCATAAGTAATTACATGACCAGAACCAGTAGAAACAAATATTTTTCTATCAAAGTAAGCAGGTGAAGCTTCAATTACTAAATTACCTGCATGATACAATACATCTTGCTTTTTATAAAACTTTATCTTTTTTAATATTTTAGGCTGAACCAAGTCATTTTTATGTTTAGCTTGCCTTGGATCTGGTAAGAAGGATAAGAAATAACCATTTTCTAAACCAATATAGGCGGTATCATTGATTACCAAAGCGGATGCATCTACATCTCTACTATAACTATGGGTTTTTTCTACGTTTAATTCCCATACAAGCTTCCCATTAAGTATAGAAATAGCTTTTAAAGCGGGAGCGGTTGGTTTATGATAATTTCTACTTTGCCTAGAACCTTGTATGACCAGCGCCTTTAATTCAGGAATTTCTGTATAATGGTTTAACCAAATTGTGCCTGTCCCTTTTATTACATCTTCAAAAGGATATTCCCAAATTACTTTGCCCGTCAATGCATCAATTTTTTTTAAGCGATGGTCATAAGCCCCTTGCAGTAAGTAAGGTTGATTATTTTCACAAAAAAAGAGCGGTTGCCCTGTCCAGCCTGCACCATACCACAATTCTTCTTGTCCTTTTTTTACGATGGTCTTCCCTGAACCTAACCATGTTTTCCATAGCATATTCCATTTTTGAGGGACTCCTGAACCATAGTAATTCCTTTGTCCGTTACCTAAAAATGTTGAATTGATAACCTTTATTTCAATGGTTTGACTGTCCTTTTGTATTACAATATAATCTTGTGTCTTTAATGCTTTTCGTTTAATCTTTTGATTATAGGAATTTTGCTGTGATTTATCACAGGAGGATAGTAAACCCATAATAATAATAATAAAGTAAAAACTCTTCACAAAATTATTCTTTTATTTTACCAAGTATAGCGTAACCTTTAACTTTATAACCCCATACAGGATAAAAACCTGAGTTATCTTCAAATTTAGTAATAATATTGTATAGCTTTTGAATTGTATTAAGGAAAAAATCTTCGGAAAGAAAACTAAAAGGATACTTTACCCATTTATCTTGAAAGCCTTCTGGTAAAACACCAGGACCGTTCCAACTCAATTTAGAACGATGAACCGTATAAATATCTTTATTTCCTTGATTTACCCCTACACGATTAAAAAAAATATATCTTGCTCTCAAATTTACAATTTTTTGTAAGTATTCTCTTGGCTTACTTAAAGCTTGAATTGTGCCAGAGGTATGAAAAATATCTAAGTTTGGTAAAATATTTAATGCGGAATCCAAACTATCGTGAAAAGTTAACTCTTCATTTTCAAGGGATTTTGCTTTAAGTACCATAGCTGGAGTTTCCACGACCGCCCATTGGATTTTTAAATTTTGAGGTATAAAATGACGTATTTGAAAGTATAATGCACCACAAGCACCTCCAAAATCTATAATATGAATTTGTTTATTTTCTTTTTCGGTGATAATAGGGACCAAAGAACAAATGGAATTCGCAATACTGGGTGAAATATAGATAGGATATTTATTTAAACTTTGTTTAAATTTCATAGTTTTTTGAAAAACTACATCAATTAATTCATCAGCTTGATAGGCTTTGGGGCTACTTGCTTTCAAAGCCGTTTCATAATCAAGATATACTTTCCTTATATTTTTTAGATTTCTTAAAAATTGTATCATATTATTTAGTTATTTCCTTTTGCCACGCAAAATAAGCTTTTCTAACACTTTTATATTGTTGTAAATATTCTAATGCGGTATTTTCGTTCATTGAAGTGAGTTTCATAAGCATTCTTATTGCTCTATTCTTTAATTTTTCGTTAGTTAGTTGCATGTCAATCATTTGATTTCCGAATACATGTCCCAATTTAATCATGAGGGAAGTAGAAATCATATTGAGAACCATTTTTTGTGCGGTTCCTGCTTTCATTCTTGTTGAGCCTGTTAAATATTCAGGACCTACGGGGACTTCAATGGGATAATCCGCTAATTTAGCCAAAGGTGTGTTTAAGTTATTTGTTATGCAACTGGTAAGTATATTGTGTTTTTGGGCTTGTTCTAATCCCCCTAAAACATAAGGCGTAGTACCACTTGCTGAAATACCAATTAAACTATCCATTACTTGAATATGATATTGTTGTAAATCAATCCAAGCTTGTTGCGTATTATCTTCTGCTCCTTCAATAGCTTTACGAACTGCCGTATCTCCTCCTGCTATGATACCAATCACCAAATCATTAGATACACCAAAGGTTGGAGGACATTCCGCAGCGTCTACAATGCCAAGCCTTCCACTCGTTCCAGCTCCAATATAAAAAAGTCTACCCCCCCGTTCCATCCTTTCATAAATTGCTTCTACTGCCGCTTTAATTTGTGGAACAGACCTCTCAACACAAAAAGCCACTTTTTTATCTTCTTGATTGATTTCCTTTAAAATTTCATGTATACTTTTATCTTGTAAATCGTCATATAGGGAATCCTGCTCCGTAATTTTCATCACACAAAAATAATTTTTATTTTATTATGTAGTAATTTGTACTTTTAAAGGACTTTCTTTATTATTGCCTCAAAATGTTTACGTTTAGGAAAAATGTTTTATTGACTTTTTTAATTTCAGTTTTACTTACTGCTTGTCGCCAAGTAAAGCAAGAAAAACAAAATTTAAATATTAAAGACGAGAAACAAGAAGTATTACAAAAACGTTTAAAAGGTTTAAATGAGTTGTTATCAAAAAATCCTGCGGATGCATCTCTTTTAGCTGAAAGAGCTAATATCTTTTATTTACTCGGTGACTCCTTAAATTGTTTTCTAGATATTCAAAAATCCATTGAATTAAAACCAAACGACGCTGATTTTTTGTATTTAAAAGGTTTTTATGCTTATAATTTCGATTTAATAGATACTGCTTTGTTTTGGTTGAAACGTTCCTATCAAACACTCAATCAAAATCCAGATGTAATGTATTATATTGGAAATTGTTATTTTATAAAAAAAGAATGGACAAAAGCCAAAGAATGGTATCAAAAAAGTTTAGAAAAAGAAGAAAATCCTAACTATTATCATGCACTTGCACTTACTTATTATAAAGAAAATCAACTTGCTTTTACAGAACAAAATTTAATTAAAGCTCTTTTAAAAGATAGTACCCATGCAAAAAGTTTAAGCTTGCTTGCAGAATTGTATATTTATAATTACAAACAATTTAATAAAGCTAATAAATATATACAAAAACTCCTAAAACAAGAAAATATACCTGTTGGCAACTATTTAGAGGGAAGTTTATATTTTCAAAAAGCTCTATTAGTTCAAGATACTATTGAGAAAGAGGGATTGTTACGGCTTGCTATTGATTGTTACTCAAAGGCTATTAAAAAAGACCCCTTCTATACTACGGCTTTTTATGACAGAGGTTATGCCTTTTTTCTCTTAAAGCGATATGATTTAGCAAGTCAAAGTTTTGAAGAAGTTTTAAAACAAAATCCTAAAGATTATAGAGCTGCATTTATGCTAGGTTCCATCGCTGAGTATTATGATGACAAAGAGCTTGCTAAAAAGTTCTATCAATTAGCGCTATCATTGAATCCTCAATTTGAAGATGCCAAACAAGCTTTATTAGAATTGAAGTAATTCATATCCTAAAATTTTCTTCAATAAATTATACTATTATACTTTGCAAAGTCTGCTCAATAGTTGATAAGCTCAATTTTTTTAACTCAAACTTACCCAATTTACTGATGATAGGCATTACGATTTCTGTTGATTGTTTCTTTTTATCTTGTTTTAAATAAAATAACCATTTACTGGGGGGCAGAGCATGGATGTTAATAGGAATTTGAGAAAGATAAAATTGTATTTTCTTTACCAATTCAAGGAAAACAGTTTCATTTACTAATTCTAAATGCTTAAAAACCAACATCTCTAAATACATTCCCCAGAATACAGCCTCCCCATGAAGTATATCTATACGATTATTAAGACAATAAGCTTCTAACGCGTGACCGATAGTATGACCAAA
Source organism: uncultured Bacteroidia bacterium (assembly GCA_938005475.1). Taxonomy (GTDB): domain Bacteria; phylum Bacteroidota; class Bacteroidia; order J057; family CALLMJ01; genus CALLMJ01. The sequence continues at coordinate 41,386 of CALLNY010000064.1, forward strand.
GTTTAATGCTTTTCGTATATTGATTTCATAAGGGTCCTTTTGTGCAAAGAAACGCTTTATTTTAACGGAATTGTAAATTGATTTTATGTTTATTTCTTGGATTTCTTTAAGATGTTTTTTGGTATGTATTACAGCATGTTTAAACATTTCAGCTTTTCCCGCCAGAATTTGTCTTTGAGGGAGTGTTTGGAGAAATTCAGGACAAATCAAAACTTTTTTGGGGGGATAGAAAGCGCCTAATATGTTTTTAGTGTTCAAGAAATCAATAGCTGTTTTTGCGCCCACAGAAGAATCTACCATAGCAAGCAAAGTAGTTGGGATTTGAAGGTAAGGTAAACCTCTTAAATACGTTGCGGCAGCAAAACCTCCCATATCTCCAACTACTCCCCCACCCCAACAAATTACTAAGGTCTGCCTATCTATTTCATTACCATAAAAAAATTTCCATATTGCTTGAAGTGTATCCAAATTTTTATGAATTTCCCCTGAGGGAACAATAAAACATGGATATTCCTGCACCCAATCTAAAAAACTTTGCCATAAACTATAAAAATTTTCATCTATTAAAAAAACTACATTCTTGAGCCATTGTTCTTTTAATTCTTGAAACAATATTTCTTTATGCTCATAGAATTGAATGTCATAAAGTTTGGTATACAAAATCATAATGGTTGTTCTTTGAATATGCCCGCACCAAATAAAGCAAAATCAAATTTAACAGGATCTTGATTATCAATCCATTTTAAGGTTTTAGTGAGTTCTAAAACCGCTTTAAAGTCATTAGATTTACGTTGTAATAACCCCCATTCTCTTGCAACAGTAGCCGTATGTATATCTAACGGAACTAGTAATTGAGAAGGGGAAATTCCTTGCCAAATACCAAAGTCTACGCCTCTATCATCCTTTCTGACCATCCAACGAAGATACATATTGATACGTTTTGCGGCAGACCCCTTTTCTATATCAGGGAAAAAACGATAGGTTCTTGGTAGTAAATCATTGCAAATAAAATAATTACGAAATGCGATAATACCGTTACCTACATGTTCATCTTGTGGTAAAACATTTTTTTCAAATAAATACCTCAAAGAGCTATTAGATTGATATAATTTTTGTAAAATTTTAAGTATAGACATCAAATCTTCATGATTGAAAGTTCGGTAAACAAATTTTTGAAAAATCAATAAATCATGAGCTTTAAAATTTAAGATAAAATCGTAAGGAGCATCCTCCATGAAGTGCATCATTTTTCTACCAGCTTTGATAACATTTTGACGTTTGCCCCATGTAATTAAAGCTACTAAAAATGCACTAATTTCAATATCTCTCGGGTCAGCATAACGGTGTGGAACAGCAATAGGGTCGTTCTCAATGAATTCATAGCGGTTATAATAATTATAGAAACGAATCAATTTAGGAATAATTTGTTGTAAGAAAGGACTAAAACTCGGGGGATTCATTATAAATTACTTGTAAGAGCGTTTGTCCAACTGCTTTCAGTGTATTTTTGTCGATGATTTCTAAATTATCGCCATGGGTATGCCACTGTTCAAAAAAGTGATCTTTTGAGATATCTTTATGAATAATATCAATCGTAGGAATACCTGCGATTTTGTTGATGTAGTAATGATCATCAATGATGGGAGCGGACTGCTGGAAAAGAAAATAGGCGCCGTAGCCGATTTGATGAGCTGTTTGCCATACTTTATCTAAGACTCCTTTTGCATATCTAATAGAAACTCCTTCCTGCGGAAATTGAGCATTTTGGGCTCCCACCATATCTAAATTGATACCATAACTTGCCTGATAGTTCGTAGGATAAGGATTTTTAGCCCAGTATTGTGAACCTAGGCAGTAAGAATCTTCTACTTCGGAATTGCCCATATCTTCCAAATCCCAAAAAAAAATATCTATTCCCACCTGCGTAGGATTATTTTGGAGATGTCTTGCGATTTCTAATAAAACTGCCACACCAGATGCGGCATCATTCGCTCCTGGAATAGGTTTTGATTGGTCTATACTATCTTCATCAGCAAAGGGACGTGTATCCCAATGGGCAGATAACATAACACGTTTGGGCTTCTCAAGAAAAAATTGTGCTATAATATTTGAAATTTCAATTTCTTTACCATTATAAGTTCTTAATTTAGCTTTTTGTACGTATACTTTTGCTCCGTAAGATTCTAATTTTTCAATAATCCAATCTCGACAGTTTTGATGTTGAAGAGTACCTGGCACACGAGGACCAAAAGCTAATTGCTTTACAATAAATTCATAAGAACTGTCCTGATGAAATTCAGGTGCTTGAACCAAAGTCATTTTATTATTTTGATTATTTTGGGTTATGGAGCTATTTTCTGGAGAAGGTTTGCAAGCGAATAAAACCCACTCCATGAACCAGACTGTCCATAAAAAAGAAAATTTATTCATATTATGCCTCAAAAATACAAATTTATTTTGAACTAAAAAAAATCGTTTATAGGTTTGCATGCTGTATGAAATCAAAATTTTGTAAGGATAGTCTTGCTACGATGACAGAGATTGTCCTTCCAAATGATACAAACACTTTAGGAAACTTAATGGGAGGACGTTTGATGCATCTCATGGACATTGTAGGAGCAATAGCCGCTCAAAGACATAGCAACCGCACTGTCGTAACTGCAGGCGTAGATTCCATTGATTTTAAATCTTCTGTACGTTTGGGAGAAATAGTAAACTTAAGGGCTTTTGTATCTCGTGCATTTAATAGTTCGATGGAAGTATTCATAGAGGTTTATGCAGAAAACACACAAACTAGTGATAAAAGGCTCTGTAATCGTGCATTTTTTACGTTTGTGGCAGTAGACCAGTCTGGTAATCCAATACCTGTAAACCCTGTCATCCCTGAATCAGAAGAGGAAAAAGAAATGTACGAAGGTGCTTTGAGAAGAAGAGAACTACGCCTGCTTTTAGCAGGTAGAATTAAACTTGAAGATGCAAAATCTTTACACGATATTTTGATTGTAAAAAGTTAATTTTTCAAGAAAAAATCTAAATATTTCTGTGCTACGGTTTCTAAATTGATTGCTTTTAAGATACGTTCTTGGGCTTTTTTTCCCATAATCTCCGCTTGATGGGGATTTTTTATAAAAAATTCCATGTAATTTTTTAATTCATAAAGATTTTGATAGATAAACCCAGTTTCGTTAGGGATGACTAAATCTTTTTCGGTGCCATCAGCGTAAGTACAAATAACAGGTTTAGCAAACGTCATAGCATCATTGATAGCAAGCCCACCCGCCCCAGTAAGTACAAAAACATCACTTAACTTAAATTGCTCTGCAAGTAGATTGTAATCATAAATACCACCCGTAAAAATTACCTTTTTTTGTAAATCAAGAGATTTAGTCATTTGTTTTAAATGCTCCCATTCAGGACCCTCCCCCACAATCACAAGTTCAATAGTATGATAATAAAGACATAATTCATAAAAAACATGTATAAGTTTATCCACATGCTTCCATTTTACAAGCCTGCCTACAAAAATGAAACGAAATTTTTCCTTTGGAGGATTAGGTTGATTTTTTGCCCATTCATATGCTTGTAAAAGTTTTGAAGTATCCCCAGAATTATAAGTGACAATAATATTTTGAGGATTTACTCCATATGAAGATAATATCTCGGGAGCATCAGATAAATAACAAAAATGGAATTCAACTGAATTAAAAAGAAATCTGTTGATTTCCTTTAAAATAAAAAAATGGATTTTTTGTTTCCATGTATTTGCTTTTTTTATGTTCATAGATTCATCAAAAATACCGTTCTCTTTGTAGTACTTCATAGCCTCTTGGTATTTAGGTACTTGATAAGGAATATGCTTCAATCCCCAACGTATTTGATGCTTTCTCATAAAGTTTCGTAAAGAAAAATTGAAAGCAATTTGAATCACATAAGGCCAGCACGTTATAAAAAAATTAGGTTTTAACGCTTTTATGGTTTGTTCTAATCCTATTAAAATTTCTTTTTGGGTGAACCAATGGTTTTTGGATGGAAGCCTTATAATATTAAAATTTGCATTTGAATAGTTTTCGTGTACATTTTTTCCTTTGGTAATATTGCTATTTTCTGGAAGGATGATGGTTAGGTCGGTTTTTTGTGCAATTATATTTAACAGCGCAATTAAGTAGGGAGGTAATGCATAAAATGTAAAAACCACCTTAATTCTATTCATTCGTTCTTTTCAATTCTTTATAGAAGAAATAAACAGCAAAAATCAACAATAAAATTAATATTCCTGAACCTATGTAAGATAAGGTTTCTCCAATCTTGACATCATCAGGTTCGAATTTAAATTCTATAGTATGCTCTCCCTTTGGTACATTAAGCCCACGCAAAACAAAATTAGTATGTAAGATAGGTACTTCTTTTCCATCAATAAAAGCTTTCCAACCTCGATTGTAGAACACTTCGGAGAAAACCGCGAAACGGTCTTCATTCGCCTTTGACTTGTATTTAAGATAGTTATTATCAAATACTTGAACTTCTATTACTTCAGAACTATCTATGGGCGCATTAGAATAGGTTTGTAACAAAGCTTTGTCTTTACGCTCAATAACCGCATGGGTTCGTGTATTTAAGTATGTTAGGGTGTCAAGCGCTTCATCAGGAGTATTTACTTGTATAACTTGATTCACAAACCAAGCAGGACCATTGTTCAGGGTATTTAAATAAACTACTTCGCCATCTTGCATTTTTTGTAGTGCTAAATACTGTGGTGAATTTAGAGGTTTTGTGGTAATTAAATATTTAGTATTCAACATGTTAATGACGTTAGGATTTAAAGTCCCTGCTAAATGTTTTTCAATCATTTGTTGATAACGCTTGATTTTAGCGGCATTATAACCGCCGATAGAACGTAAATGATAAACAGTTCTACCATCGTTAAAAGGATTTCTATCTAATGGAAAAACTCTATAGTAAGATTTATCATTTTGTAATAAATATTCATCCGCTTCACGAGCCTGAAAGTTCATATGATACTCTTTTTTAAGAGAATAAGAATCATCGTTTAGATATCTTCTACTTAAAGTGTAAAGGTCAATAAAAGATAAAATAACAAAAGCAATCATGACCATTATGGTGTTCTGGATAGAACCTTTAATGTAAGCCCATAATATTCCACCAAAAGCTAACAAAAAAAATAAACTTCTTAAAGCATCACTACGCATCATAGCCTCTCTATCCTCAAATAAGGCATTCATAATGCTATCCACAAGAGTTTTATTGTTTTGGCTCATTCCCATTAACTGACTTCGAAACTCGTTGTCTTGAACATTTGTAAATTCATATAAGATATTAGGAACTAACCACAAAATAGCAATAATCACAATAGGAACACCAAAGGCAAAGTATAATTTTTTAAGTTTTTCTTCTTGTGAGAGCGAATTGTTATGAAGGAATGCCATAAGCCCCCAGATTGCTAAAACAGGCAAAGCGAGTTGTGCAATGACTAACATTGAAGAGGGAACACGGAATTTGTTGTAAAGAGGAAGATAGTCAAAAAATAAATCTTTAAAACGATAGGATTCACCAGGTTCTCCTGCTAATAGGAAAACTATCAAAGCACCCCCAAGTCCAACAATCGTTCCATAAGTATCTGCATTTATAGATAAACTTTTAGGTTTATAATAAGCAATAGCAGGCAAAGCTAAAATAATTAAAGATTCTAGCACCGAAAAACTATTCTTTCCTAGAGCAAGTAAAAATGAGAGTAAAATAGCATATAGTAATGCAAATTTTAAGCCAGAGGGCACTACGTATAAAGCTAAAATAGCTAATGCGATGGTAATAATACCGCTGTAATAAGGTCCAGAAGTAAAGGACTGGTCTCCCCAGTAGGTAGGCCAACGTTTAAGAATTTCTAATGCATTAGGTGTAATTTGGCTTAACACTTTATAGGAGGCAGAATTTTTTCCTAATTCTGAACTTGAAGCACCGCCTAGCGCATGGGGAATAAGAAAAGTGGTAAGTTCTACTCTCCCTTGAGACCATGAATAAGCATAATCTTTATCTAATCCCCCAGATTTAAGTTCTTCTTTAGTACTAGCTAATTCGGACGGACCACGTATAGAAAGTTTTTGATATTGATAAAGGGGATAAAGGTTATTGGCGTTAATGATTATCGATAGAATACTTACCAAGAATGCTAGACCACTTGCCATCAAAAATTGTTTTATTTCCTTATTACAAAAGGCTTGGTAAGCAAAATATGTGACAATAGGGATAACAACAAACAACAGATAATAAGTCATTTGGACGTGAGCGGCATATACTTCAAGCCCAAGTGTAACAAGCAAAAATAAAGAACCTAAAAGCCAACGTTTTTGGTACAACCACACTAATCCTGCAATAACACCAGGTGCATACATCAAGGCATATATCTTTTGATAATGCCCTGCTTCCATGATAAGAATATGATAAGTAGTTAGACCATAGGATATTGCGCCGCCTATACATATCCACGAGGCAATATTCAACGAACGACCTAAAAAGAAAAATAAGGTCATACCTAGAAATAAAATTCCAATCGGGTGTGGTAAGCCTAAATCTAAACCTATCTTTAAATATTGAATAAGATTACCTGAATAATTAGTAGAAATCGTGTAAGAAGGCATTCCGCTGAACATGGTAGTACTCCAGTAGGGCTCTTCACCATTATGATTTTTACGAAAGTCTTCTATGTTTTTACTCATTCCTTGAACCAATATCGTATCGGATTGCTGAAGCACTTTCTTGTTAAGTAAGGGTCTGAAATAAAAGAGTGCTATAACAAAAAAAATAGCTATTGCTAAAAAGGTTTGTTTCGTATCCGTTTTTTTAAAAAAATCTATAATTGTCATCTTACCAAATTTCTAATTGTTGTACTCCGTTTTTTTGAAATTGAAATAATTTAATGGATTGATTACTATTTGATTGACCAAAGTAGTAATTTTGATTATAGCCTTGAAAAGGTTTTATGGCTTCAAAACTTTGTTTCCAATTCCTACCATTAGGTTTTTCTGTCAAAGCATAATACAGGATCTCACTGATGTCCATACCTTGATAAAAATTTGAGTTTGGATTTATTTTATATTTCTGCTGAACGTCAAACAAAATTTTTTCTTTATCTTTAATCCGATTTTGAACATCAAAAAACTGCGTAAAAATCGTAGAAAAGTAAAACCATTTTTTTCCATCTATACGATTAAAATTACGTATATCATTGATTGTCATTAAAGTAAATGGAACGGTATCGGAACGAGTTATTCGATTAAGCAAAAGTTCAAAATGCTCTTGCTTTTGTATATTCATAAAAATACCATCAATCAGGTTTAAGGTATCAAAGCAAGCATAAGTAATTGTCTTTAATGAATTTTGCCAATCGCCATGTTCAAAATATTGGATTTTAATGGGGATTTTAGCATTTTCCGTTTCCTTTTGAAAAATTTGGGCAGACTTTTTTCCATCAGGGGTATCATCAAAAATGGCTAGTATGTTTTTAAATTCCGATTTATTTACTATCCATTTTGCCAAGACGGCAGTCTGATTTGATAAAGTTGCATTTTGTAAGAAAGTGTAATTTTTGTTAGAAACTAAATTTTCTGTATTAGCAAAAGGGATAATTTGTAAAATATGGTTCTCTTCACAAAATTGCGATAAAATTTGAGAATTCGAAGCAACTAATTCTCCTACCAATACCTGTGGCTGGAAATTCATAAGTTCATTCAGAACATTTTGTTTGATGTAATTACTATCTCTACGAGAATCAAAAGTTTTTAGTATAATTTTTTTAAGATTAGGAAATTCTTTGTTTTGTAGTCCATACTCTAATCCATAAAGAAATTCTAGTGCATAACGATTTACAATTTTGATAGATTCCACACTGTCACCATATTCATTAGCATTCAAAGGTAAAACAACGGCTATTTTTAAAGTATCATAGATAGTCTCTTCGCGAAAAGTTGTTAAATTATTTATAATTATTTTGAGTTTTTTTAGATTGTCTGTTAAAGGATAGTTTTTTTCAAATTGGTTGATAAGTTCAGAGAGCTTATCATTTTGCTTTTCAAGATAGTATTGATAACCTAACGCTTCTGCTACCACAGACTTGTATTTGGCTCTCACAACAGGATAGTATTTTTCAAGGAAATAAATGCTAGATGAATACAAAAAATTTTGAATAGCATTTTGGATGTCTTTTTTCAAAATTTTATTCGAAGCATTTTCTTCTAACTCCATCAGAACATATAGTCCACCTTCGCGTTTTTCAAGTATTTGAAGCATAGAAAGCCCTTTATGATAGATTGCTTCTTCTTTGTATTTAGATTCTGGATGTTTATCAATAATTTTTTGGAAGTGATTTATAGCTTCATGGTAATTTTTTTTGTGAAAATAACAAAGTCCAGCATAAAAGTGAGCGGGATCATGAAAACGAGTTTCATAAAGAACAAATACTTTTTTAAATTCAGTTAAAGCGAAATCATAATTTTGGGCTTCAAATTCGGAGAAACCGTTTCTGAAGAAAGCTTCGGCTTTTTTTTCGGGAGATTGTGGTTGAGAAAAAAGCAAATCAGAACACCCAGTCAGTAGTAACAAAGTAAAAAACCATTTCATTTTTTTAGCATTGCAAAAATACATTATTTTGGATTGTCATTCATAGACCTTATTAAATTATAGGCATTAAAACCTTTTTTTTTCCAATAAATAGCGGCAAATTTGCTTCGCTCCCCTGAGCTACAATAAAAAATAACCGGTTTATGTTTGTCCAGTATGACTTCATGGATTTGAGATAAAGGGACGTTCAATCCCCCTAAATTTTCCAACGCGTGTTCATACTCTTCTCGTACATCTATCAATAGAAAAGGCTTATTGGCTTTTTTTATTTGTTCAAATTGTTCAATAGTTAGGTTCATTTCAGAGGGAAAAACAGATTTTTCGCACAAAAATTCATAATCATAGGCATCAAAATTCCAATTTTCGTGAAGGGGATTTGAAGGATTTTTGTCAAATTTGATTTTAACAAACTGGTAATTTAATAGATTAAAATGAATGAATTGGTTAAAAAGGACTTGTTTTTCTAGATTTAAGAGGATTTTGATAGTTTCATTAGCTATTAAGGAGCCTATGACGCCTGCGATTGTTCCGATAATACCCGCATTACTACAACTAGGAGACTTTTCAGGGGCAGGGGGCTTGGGATATAAATCTCTTAAATTGGCACTACGTTTTTCTCCGACAGGATAATTAAATACGGAGAACTGTCCTTCCCATTGATGAATAGCACCATAAACCAATGTTTTTTTATAAACAAAACAAGCATCATTCACTAAATATTTGGTTGAGAAATTGTCGGAGCCGTCCACCACGATATCATAGAGCGGTATAATATCACGAAAATTTTGTAGATGCAAACCTTCATCGTAGATTTGAAAATGAACATCGGGATTTAACAAAATCAGTTGATTTACAGCAGTTTGTGCTTTATTTTGGTTGATATGAGTTTCATTAAAAAGGATTTGTCTTTGTAAATTATGAACTGAGACGTTATCAAAGTCGGCAATACCAATATTACCTATGCCAGCGGCGGTAAGATAAAACATAACAGGCGAACCTAATCCCCCTGCACCGATTACTAAAACTTTCGCTTCTTTGAGCTTTTGTTGTCCCTCTACCCCAACTTCTTTTAATATAATTTGACGTTGATAACGTTGCATAGATGCTATTTTTCGTGAAAAGCTTTATAATAAGTCTTAAAATTTAATACGGACTGAAAGAAGTTATCAAGTTCATCTATGTGCATTCTATACTGTTGCATAGTATCTCGTTCACGAATAGTAACAGTAAAGTCTTGCAAACTTTGATGGTCAACGGTAATACAATAAGGGGTACCTTTGGCGTCCTGTCTTCTATATCTACGCCCGATAGCATCTTTTTCGTCCATTTGGATATCGTAATCCCACTTCAGAACATCAAAAATTTTTTCTGCGAGTTCAGGGAGACCATCTTTTTTGAGAAGGGGAAGTACAGCAATTTTGATAGGAGCTATTAAGGGATGTAATTTCAGGACAGTACGCAGTTCAGTACCTCCTTCTGCGGTGGGTGCATCTTCTTCACAATAACTATTACAATAATGCGCCAAAAACAGACGGTCTAATCCCACCGAGGTTTCAATGACATAAGGAATATAGGATTCATTACGTTCAGGGTCAAAGTAAGCCATTTTCTTTCCTGAGTACTCTTGGTGCTGTTTAAGATCGAAATCTGTGCGGGAATGAATACCTTCTAACTCTTTAAAACCGAAAGGAAATTCAAATTCAATATCAACAGCGGCATCAGCATAGTGAGCCAATTTTTCATGAACCTTGAAACGGACACGATTTTCTGGCAAGCCCAACATAAGATGAAACTCATAACGTTTTTGTTTCCAAATTTCGAACCATTCTTTTTGAGTGCCTGGTGGAACAAAAAATTGCATTTCCATCTGCTCAAATTCACGCATTCTGAAAATGAACTGCCGCGCAACTATTTCGTTCCTGAAAGCTTTACCTATCTGCGCTATTCCAAAAGGTACTTTCATACGGTTCGTTTTTTGTACATTCAAAAAATTAACAAAAATGCCTTGCGCAGTTTCAGGACGTAAATAAATGGTATTGGATTGATCTGCTACCGAACCTAACTGTGTTGAAAACATCAAATTGAATTGACGAACTTCAGTCCAATTTTTCGTTCCTGAAACAGGACAAACTATCTCGCACTCTTCAATAAGTTGCTTTAAAGCGTTCATATCGTTTGCATTAAGAGCGGCATTCATTTTTTGTTCTACTTCTTTTGCTTTTAAGGTGGAACGGTGTTTCGATAGGTAATTTCGATATTCGGGACTATCTAACGCCCAACCGTTTTTTTTTGCATTTTTATCAGCTTCTTTAACTGCTTTTAGCAATTGTTTTTCAATATATTCTTCTAAAAGATGGTCTACTCTATAACGTTTTTTGGAGTCTTTATTATCAATCATGGGGTCATTGAAGGCATCCACGTGCCCAGAGGCTTTCCAAGTAGTGGGGTGCATCAAAATAGCCGCATCTAAACCTACAATGTTTTCATGCAATTGTACCATGAACTTCCACCATAAATTAGCAAGATTTCTCTTCATGAGTACACCATTAGGGGCATAATCATACACTGCACTCAAACCATCATAAATCTCAGAGGATTGATAAATAAAACCGTACTCCTTCGCATGCGACATTACCTTACCAAAAACTTCGCTATAATCCATCGTCTAATTTGAACGCAATATTACAAAAAAGGTATAAAAAAAGGATGCTGTGATTAACAAAAATTGATTTTGTGGATTACTAAATATTGAATAATTGTGCGACCTATACAACAATTTTGGTTAATTACCTAACCAATAAGAATAGTTTTAAACAAAACTATATATGTAATTTTGATTTAATTTATACAACGAAAAGCATTTTTAAAGATTGTTTTAATACTTCGCCCATAGTTTTACATTTCAAAAATTTAGGTTCATTATAGTGTTTGGCTAGCCCCTCTTTAAGTTCATCAATATGCTCTTTGGGAGCAATATCTTCTTGAACCATCATATCCATAAAATCTTTAATTTGATAACGTTGAGAACGAACACGATAACGCATAACGGCACGTTCTTCTTTTTGGTATTGCTTAACAGTTTCAGGGGTCATACCTTTTAAACCTAAATAAATGATAGGGTTGTTTTCTTTGAAATATTGTGGCATGTAAACTCTTATGTTTCCTTCATAACACTGTTGGTCAAAGTCTATGGATCGCATTCTGTAGTAGGTTTCGTCAAAATCGGGAGTTAGTTCAATAACAAAATTATTACAGTGCATATCACCGAGTAATCTCACAAAGCATCTTTCATTAAATTTTACAAATTCTTTAGCTAAACGAATTTCATCTAAATAACTGTTATTAGAATTGATGAATTGTTGAATAAAAAGCTCACCAGGTATGCCGGGAATATGTTCTTCAATAAGTGTTTCCTCGTGTACTACATAATTTATACGATTAGGAGAAAGTAAATGTTCTAACTCTAAACCTAAAATACGAGATTCATCAGCCTGTTTAATATAAAAATAGTCATAATTTTCATTAAAACGGTTCACTATTTTGACACGAAATGGCAGAGTGTTTCCATATTCGCAAATATCAATACGTTCAACATAGAGATGTCTCATGAGTTGTTCATCTCCATTAGCTTTTAAGATAGCATAAATTTTACGTAAATTTTCATGTATTTCATTTCTTTCGTTATCAGAAAAAAGTACAGTTGACCAAAGGGTATCATTTCCTTTTTTATCGTATAAGGTAATAGAAGTTTCATAGCGTAATAAATCAGAATAGTTTATAGGCATTTTCAGAGCACGCCCATATTGTTTGAGGTACTTAAGCAAATTCTCAGAAACGGGGTAAACTTTTTTCTTTTTTTTAATTAAAGGCATAGTATAAATTAGACTTCTAAGGCATCGGTGGATTGGTTTGGGGAATTATTTTTCTTTTTGATGGTTTTGGGTTTATTTTTTTCTGATATGATACAAGCTACGCAAAGTTTGTATAACAATCTTGCACCAACAATCTCATTGATGGGATTTTTTTTACTTGGAGCTACTTCAACTAAATCAAAACCTACCATTTTCTTTCCTGCTTTAACGATTGCATCAATCAAAAAAGAGACTTCATTAAAGGATAAACCACCTGGAACCGGCGTTCCTGTGTCAGGACAATAATGTGGCTGTAAAACATCAATATCCAAAGAAACATAAACTTCATGTCCTAAATTTTTTATAATATCTATAACAATACTTGCCCAAGGCCTTCCTTTAAAGTAAAGTTCTTTTAATTTTGTATCAAAAAAAGTTAAAATACGATGGTCGCTTTGTGAAAATTCATATTCCTGCTGACAAAAATCACGAACTCCTACTTGAATAATTTTATTTATTGAGGTTTCTTTTAAGACATTATACATGATAGAGGCATGAGAATAAGCAAAACCTTCATAGGCAGGTCTTAAATCAGCGTGCGCATCAAGCTGTAAGATAGTAACATCAGGATATCTATTGACTATAGATCGTATATTACCTAATGAAGTGCTATGGTCCCCTCCCAATAAAGCAGGGATTTTTCCATCATTTAAAATTTTATTTGCTTGATTTTCCACCAGATTATTTAGAATGAAAGACTCTTGGTCAATAGTATGAGTAAAGTCTGAATTTGGTGGTTCCTGATTTTCTAATTCCCTAATATATTCCTCAACCTGCTCTCGTAATTTTCTATTTAACTTATAAATATCCTTTTCAATCGGTAACATATAAATTCCGCTTTGCCATGCATTAGGCATAAGAAAATCATAAAAATCTAACTGGGGAGAGGCTTCCAGAACCGCTTGGGGTCCTTTTGATGTACCAGCACGATACGAAACCGTAACTTCCCATGGAACTGGCTGAATAATTACTTTAGAATCTTCATATTCAAAAGGTAATCCAAAAATTTTTCCGTTCCGTAAACCTACTTGATTGATATCAAATTTTTCCATAATAATTTTTATCAGTACAATATGCAAAGATATATAAATTCCGTTTCAAACAGCTAACAATTCTTACTATATTTAATGGACTAAATTATTAATAGAAATTTCTATATTTCGAGGTATCTTTACTAATAAAGTTCTTTGAATAGTAATGGCATAAATTTTAAAGTCATGAACTTCAACATCAATCTTATCTCCGAAATGATTAAATTTTATGCAATATGCCTGGTGATTTTTTTTAACGAACTCGATACAAACTTCTCCCTTTACCAATATCCAAAAAAACTTTTCAAAATCAGGAGTTCTAGCGAATTGCATGTTAATATCATATTCTTCAAAAATTAGTATATTTTGAAAATTTTTGTATAAATTTAAAGGTTCTAAATTCCATATTTTTTCATTCGGTATCCATGATCTAATGGGAGAGAAAACAGGTATAGGCTCTAATGGAATATTCTCAAAAGGCTTATCACAGTTTTTAAGCGACAAAAAATGTATTTTTTTTCCTTGTGAAACAAATAGCTTTTCATAGTCTGTAGGAATAGAATTATCAGAATTTAGTAATTCGGAATTATATAAATCATAAGTGTACTCTAATGGTAACCAATGGATACGTTTTAGAAGGGATAAAGTATAATCAAAAAGTTGTTTATTATCAGTTTTAAAAAACAATAAACCATCATTCTTTAACAAATAATGGTAATAATTCAAAAATTTTAAGTTAGTAAGACGATGCTTTTCATGTCTATCTTTTGGGTAAGGGTCAGGGAAGGTAAGCCAAATTGTATCAATAGAATGATAATCAAAATGTAAAAGAATTTGCTCAATGTGCATTTGTAAGAAGATTATATTTTGTAGATTTTCATGAATTGCAATTTTGGCACCATCGGAAAGACGATTAATTTTGGTGTCTACAGCAATAAAATTCTTTTTAGGGTAGTTACGAGCAAGTTGTAACGAAAAAGAAGCTTTGCCACAACCCAGTTCCAATATTATCGGATTATCATTTAGAAAAAATTTATAACCTTTTAAAATTTGTTTTTCATTCGCCTGAAAGCAATTAGAATATTTAAAAAAATTAATTTTTTTTTGAATTTTTTTTCTCATTTGCAAAAACTAAAAAAGTGTACTCATAAAAGCACACTTTTTAGGTAAAATTTTTAGAATTTAAGACAATTTTTCTTTAATACGGGCCGATTTTCCTTTTAACTTTCTAATATAAAAGATTCTAGCTCTTCTTACTTTTCCTTTTCTAAGGACTTCAAATTTGCTAATAATTGGAGAATGAATAGGAAAAATTCTTTCTACGCCAATCTCACCAGCACTAATTTTTCGGATAGTGACTGTCTCTGTTGCCCCGCTTCCTCTTCTCTGAATAACAATTCCTTGAAAAACTTGTATTCTTTCTTTGTTCCCCTCTTTAATAATTACATGAGCCGCAACAGTATCACCAGCCTTAAAATCAGGTATATCCGTTTTTTTATAATCCTCTACTAAGTCGAATAATGCTCGCATATCTCTCTTCTATTTAAATTTATTAACCCATCAAATTAGCTCGCAAATTTAATTCACTAATTCTTAATCGCAAAATTTTTTTTATAAAAAAGTTACTACTACAAAGAATTTAAAATAATATTTTTAATTTCCATCAAATTAATCTTCTCACTCTGCTGTAATTTTTTACGGATATGAATAATTTCAGAATAATTTTTTATAAATTCTCGTAAAGCAAACCAGTAAACTTTATTCAAATGAACAGAATTCCATAGAACTTTTCCTAAAAATTTTAATATAAAAAAGCCAAAACCTGCAGAACTCAAATGTAAAAAATGCAAGTAAATTTTATTTTTAAGTATAACCTTGAGAACATCTTTTTTAAGTTTTTTTTTAATGCTACTAGAAACATCATGTAAACAAACCGCATTATTTTCATAATAGCATTTAAAACCCTTACGCCAAGCTCTTAGTCCCAAATCAACATCTTCATAATAAAAAGGACAAAAAATTTCTAAAAAACCACCTAATTCTAACAATTTATTTTTATCAATTAATGCGTTAGCGCCTGATAAAAATAAAGTATAATGCAATAAAACATTAGGATTGTAAAAGTTTCTCGTACCATCTATTTTAGCAAAATGAATTTCAGGATATTTGGCTTGATCAATAGTATAATTTTGGAAATTGTCAATCCGAGACATCACTCCGAAAGTATCAGGATATTCAAAATATTTTAAGAGTGGAAGAAAAAAACCTTCTGTTAATTGTACATCAGAATTCAAAATAAAAACTAAATCTTTTTGAGCTTTAAAAATTCCTCTATTTACGTTTCCAGCGAAACCAACATTATTTGGGTTTTCCAACACAAGAACGCGTCCTGCATATTCATTTTTTAAAAAAAGAACAGAATCATCTTGCGAAGCATCATCTGTTACAATAATTTCATAGTCAGTTATATTAGAAGTTTTTAATGCATTAAAAACTGAGGGTAAATTTTGCATTAATAAGGTTTTACCGTTATAATTAGGAATAATAATAGAAATGCTTTTCACCATAAAAATAAAAATCACACGGTTAAAACCGTGTGATTCAACAGATAAAAAATTATAAACTCCATACATTCAAATTTTTAATTTTATTACGATAAATTCCTTTCAAATCCATTAACAACCCGTTTGGAGAGATAAGAGATTGAAAGTATTTTTCGTCAAGTATAATGTATTGTTTATGACTAACAGCTACAATTACCGCATCATACCCACTGACAGAAGGTTGTTTTCCAATAGAAAAACCATACTCATGTTGAACTTCTTCACTATCAGCAAGCGGGTCAACAACTTCTACATTAAGGTTAAAGCTTTTGAGTGCATAAACCACATCCGCTACTTTGGAGTTTCGGATATCCGTTACATCCTCTTTAAAGGTAATGCCCATAACCAAAATTTTACTTTTAGACAAATCTTTACCGAGTCTGATGAGTTCAGCGACACCACTTTTTGCGACATATTCAGCCATTCCATCATTGGTTGCACGAGAAGCGGCAATCACTTTCGGAACAACCCCTAACTTTTCAGCTTTGTAAATTAAATAATAAGGGTCAACACCAATACAATGCCCACCCACCAGGCCGGGCTTAAATTTAAGAAAGTTCCATTTAGTCCCAGCGGCTTCAATGACTTCATAGGTATTGATGCCCATCTTATTAAAAATCATGGATAACTCGTTCATTAAAGCAATGTTCATATCTCGCTGGGTATTCTCTATAATTTTTGCGGCTTCGGCAACTTTAATAGAAGAAGCTTTATGGACACCCGCAGTAATGACTAATTCATACACTTTTGCAATATTCTCAAGTGATTCTGGGCAACATCCTGAAACCACTTTAACCGTATTAGCAAGCGTATGTTCTTTATCTCCAGGGTTAATTCTTTCGGGAGAATAACCCACTTTAAAATCTTGTTTAAATTTTAAACCTGAAGTTTCTAAAATAGGAACACAATCTTCCTCTGTACAACCTGGATAAACCGTAGATTCATATACAATATAATCACCCTTTTTAAGTACTTGAGCCACGGTTCTAGATGCAGATAAAACAGGAGCTAAATCAGGCTTATTATGTTTATCAATCGGTGTGGGAACCGCAACTATAAAAAAATGGGCTTTTTGTAAATCTTCAATTTTATCAGTAAAGTAAATATCACAACCTTCAAATTCTTCAGGAGCTAATTCACTACTGGGATCAATTTTATTACGCATCATTTCTAAGCGTCTAGAATTGATATCAAAACCAATTACTTTAATTTTCTTAGCAAATAAAAGCGCAATGGGTAAACCTACGTAACCTAATCCAATAACAGCAAGCGTTTTTCTCTTTTCTAATAATTCTTGGTACATATTTTTTTGTTGCGCAAATTTATGAAATAGTTTTTTAGAATTACAAATTTAATTTAGCAGCTTAAGTAAATAATTGCCATAGCCACTTTTTTTCAAAGGTTCTGCTAATTTAACTAACTGATTTTTATCAATAAAGCCCGATCTATAGGCTACTTCCTCAATACAACCAATTTTTAGACCTTGTCTTTGTTCTATAATTTGAACAAAATTACTTGCATCAAGAAGAGAGTCATGAGTTCCAGTATCTAACCAAGCCGTGCCCCTATTCAATACCCTAACACTCAACTTACCACGTTGAAGATAAATTTTGTTCAAATCTGTAATTTCTAATTCTCCTCTTGCGCTTGGTTTTAATTGTTTAGCATATTCAACCACATGATTATCATAGAAATAAATACCAGGCACTGCAAAAGAAGACTTCGGATTTTTAGGTTTTTCCTCTAAATCTAATACTTTTCCATGTTCATCAAAGTATACTACCCCATATCTTTCTGGGTCATTCACATGATAAGCAAAGATAATTGCACCTTCCGGAGAATGACAAGATTGCAAAATTTTGGATAATCCTTCCCCATAAAATATATTATCTCCAAGAATGAGAGCAACTTGATCATTTCCAATAAAACGCTCACCAATAAGAAAAGCTTGCGCCAGCCCATCAGGACTGGGTTGAACTTCATATTGAAAACTCATACCCAACTGAGAACCATCTCCTAATAAATCCCTAAATATGGGTAAATCTCGCGGTGTTGATATGATAAGAATTTCTTTTATGCCTGCTAACATTAAAGTGGATAGCGGATAATAAATCATCGGCTTATCATAAACTGGCATAATTTGTTTACTACAAACTAATGTCAATGGGTGTAGTCTTGTTCCTGAACCACCTGCTAAAATAATTCCTTTCATATTTTGAATAAACTTTTAATATCGCTCAATTTTTTTAACTGTAAATCTTTTTGGGAAACGATAGGACTTTCTACTTTCCAATCAATATCTAAATCAGGGTCATTATAAACAATACCATCTTCTGAGAGTTGGTGATAGAAGTTAGTACACTTGTAGGAAAAATATGCGTAATCACTTAAAACCGAAAAACCATGAGCAAAACCCGGCGGTATCCATAATTGAGTATGATTTTCATCACTTAATTCAATAGAAAAATATTGCCCATAAGTAGAAGACCCTACTCGTATGTCTACAACAACATCTAAAACTTTACCTTTCACAACCGAAACTAATTTACCTTGCTCATAAGGAGGATTTTGAAAATGCAATCCCCTAATCACGTCTTTGATTGAATAAGATAAATTATCTTGAACGAAATCAGCTTGAATTCCTAACTGTTTATATCTATCATCATGAAAAGTTTCAAGAAAGTAGCCTCTTGTATCCTTAAAAATTTGGGGTTGGATAACTAGTATTCCCTCAATAGGCGTAGTTTTTATTTCCATGTATCTGTGATTTAAAATACTCAATGGTAAGTCTAAGACCTTCTGAACGAGAAACTTTTGGCTCCCAATTTAAGATTTGTTTTGCTTTTGTAATATCAGGCTGGCGAATTTTGGGGTCATCGGCGGGTAATTCTTTGAAAACAATTTTTGAGGGAGTATCAATATTTTTGAGTACTTCTTTAGCGAAGTCTAGAATAGTAATTTCTTCTGGATTACCAATGTTCACGGGAAGCACTTCGTTAGAAAATAATAAACGATAAATACCTTCAATCAAATCTGATACATAACAAAAACTACGGGTTTGTGAACCATCACCATAAACTGTTAAATCTTCACCACGCAACGCTTGCCCTACAAATTGAGGCAAAGCTCTTCCATCATCCAAACGCATTCTGGGTCCATAAGTATTAAAAATTCTTACAATTCGGGTCTCAACTCCATGGTAGCGATGATATGCCATCGTCATAGCTTCTTGAAAACGTTTCGCTTCGTCATAAACACCTCTTATACCAATTGGATTTACGTTCCCCCAGTAATCTTCATTTTGAGGGTGAACCAATGGATCACCATAAATCTCAGAAGTGGAAGCCACTAAAACTCTTGCTTTTTTAGCTTTGGCTAAACCTAATACTTTATGAGTTCCTAATGAGCCTACTTTTAAGGTTTGAATTGGTAATTTTAAATAATCAGCAGGACTGGCAGGAGAAGCAAAATGAAGTATGTAATCTAAATTTCCAGGTACATGGATATAGTTAGTTACATCGTAATAAATGAATTGAAAATCAGGATTCCCGATATGATGCTCGATATTTTCCATTTTACCTGTAATGAGGTTATCCATACATATAACTCTGAAGCCTTCTTGGATAAACTTATCGCATAAATGAGAACCTAAAAAACCTGCTCCTCCGGTAATAAGTACTGTTTTCTTCATAGTACAAAAGTATAAAAAATTAAATTATTAAAGCATTCTCACAAAAATATCTTTTATTCTTTCCGCTGTTTTACCATCCCACAAGTCTGGAATGAAACCTTTTTTACCTCGTCCCTGAATAATTTCATTCAGTTCGTAACGTAGTTTATCAAAATCATTTCCAATCAATTGATTAGTTCCTTGGGTTATGGTGATAGGTCGCTCAGTATTTTCTCTTAGTGTTAAGCAAGGAATTCCTAATGCGGTAGTCTCCTCTTGGATACCACCAGAATCCGTTACTAATGCTAAAGCATTTTTTTGTAGGTATAAAAACTCCATATAGCCTAATGGGGTTTCAAAATATAATTGTGGAAATTGAAAATCTGATAATTGTTCTAACATTTTACGTGTACGCGGATGAACAGGAAATAAAACAGGAGTTTTCTCAGAAATTTCACCAAGTACTTCAATAATTTTTTGTAATTTATTAAGGTCATCAACGTTAGAGGGTCTATGAAGGGTTACAAGAATGTATTTATGCGATTTTAAATGGTATCGATTACAAAGTTGAATAGCATTTTGAATGGATTCAGGATTTTGTTCTATCCACTTTAAAGACCAAAGAAGGGAATCTATCATGATATTTCCGACAAAAATAATTTTTTTAGAAGGAATACCTTCTTTTTTTAAATTTTCATTTCCATCTATTGAAGGGGTTAGTAATAAATCGGCGACTTGGTCTGTGAGTACACGATTGATTTCTTCGGGCATAGAACGGTCATAGGAACGTAAACCAGCTTCTACATGACAAATGGGAATGTAATTTTTAGCACAAACCAAAGCGGCGGCTAATGTTGAATTAACATCACCATACACGATGACCCAATCAGGTTTTTCTTGTATAAAAATTTCTTCCAAACCTATCATCATTTTAGCAGTTTGGATACTATGGCTACCTGAACCTATGCCCATATGGAAATCAGGTCTTGGGATTTGCAGTTGTTCAAAAAAAATATCAGACATAAAAGCATCATAGTGTTGCCCCGTATGAATAACCTTTTGTTGGATAGGAGAATCATGCAGTGCCCTATGCAAAGGTGCTAATTTCATAAAGTTAGGTCTTGCACCTACTACGTGTATAAGTTTCATTAGGCAAATTTAAACGTTTTTGCTTTGCAAATACTGAAATAAAACGGTATAATGTTATATCATTTTAGCAGCCATTTTTTTTCTTTCGCTTTCATCTAAATAAATTTTACGAATACGTATAGATTGGGGAGTTACTTCTACATATTCGTCTTTATCAATGTATTCTAAACATTCTTCTAAAGACATTTTTTTGGGGGGCGTTAGCACCACTGCATCATCACTTCCTGCGGCTCTAAAATTGGTTAACTGCTTTGCTTTTTGTACATTCACCACTAAATCGCCCTGTTTATTGTTTTCACCAATTACTTGTCCTCCATAAACTTCTACATTAGGCTCAATAAAAAATATACCTCTATCCTGCAATTTGAACAAAGCATAAGGCACAACTGTTCCTGTTCCCATAGAAATAAGCACGCCGTTTGTCCTACCTGCAATTTCTCCTTTCAAAGGTTGATATTCTAAAAAACGATGCGAAATGACCGCCTCACCTTGTGAAGCCGTTAACATTTGAGTCCTTAACCCAATTAAACCCCGCGAGGGAATAATAAATTCTAAATGTTGAACATCTCCTTTTGGCTCCATTACTCTTAATTCGCCTTTTCTTAATGCAGCTAGTTCTATCATCTTACCTGCAAACTCCTCTGGAACATCCACAACTAAAATTTCAACTGGTTCACAAGTTACACCGTTAATTTCTTTTAAGATGACACGAGGTTGACCCACTTGTAACTCATAACCTTCTCTTCGCATCGTTTCAATTAGTACTGACAAATGTAAAACTCCCCTTCCATAAACTAAAAAACTATCAGGAGAATCCGTTTCCATAACTTTTAGGGCGAGATTTTTTTCTGTTTCTTTAAACAGTCGTTCGCGTAGATGTCTTGAAGTTACAAATTTACCTTCCTTACCAAAGAAAGGGGAATTGTTTATAGTAAAAAGCATAGAAATGGTTGGCTCATCGATAGCAATAGGAGGCAAAGCTTCCTGAACTTCAAAATCAGAAATTGTATCCCCAATTTCAAAGGAGTCTAATCCAATAATTCCACAAATTTCACCATTTTCTACGGTATCCACTGCTTTTTTATTAAAGCCCTCAAAAACAAAAAGTTCTTTGATTTTTTGTTTTGTAGTAGAGCCATCTCTTTTAATTACAGCGACTGTTTGCCCAGCTTCCAATTTTCCTCTGAATACTCTACCAATTGCAATACGCCCCACATAGTTTGAGTAATCTAAAGAAGTAATTTGTAATTGAGCAGGACCAGGATTTTCAGCGGGAGGTTGAAAAGAATTTATTATAGCATCTAATAAGAAATCAATATTATCCGTTTTATGATTAGGAGAATCGGAGAACCAACCTTCTCTACCAGAACCAAAGACAGTAATGAACTCAAGTTGGTCTTCATTAGCATCCAATGCAAAAAGCAAGTCAATGACCTGGTCTTGAACTTCTAACGGTCTACAATTAGGTTTATCTACTTTATTGATAACGAGAATGAGTTTTAAGTTAAGTTGTAGAGCTTTCTGAAGAACGAATCGTGTTTGGGGCATAGGACCTTCAAAAGCATCTACCAATAATAATACACCATCAGCCATTCTTAAAACTCGTTCTACTTCTCCTCCAAAATCGGCGTGCCCCGGTGTATCAAGAATATTGATTTTAATTCCTTTATAGTAGATGGAAACGTTTTTTGCAGTGATAGTAATACCTCTTTCTCTTTCCAATTCTCCACTATCCATCACTAGTTCTCTAATCTCTTGATGTTCTTTAAAAAGTTTTCCAACTTGCAATATTTTATCTACTAACGTAGTCTTTCCATGATCAACATGTGCGATAATAGCAATATTTCTTATATTCTGCATGCTTTAAATTTGCCGCAAAATTATAAAAAAGTTTCACTGACTATCAAGTTTTTAGTGATTAGAAAAGAAAGAATTTACTAATTTTTTTTATTTACGTAAGAAAAATTCACATAATATTGTCGTATTATGAAACTACTTAAAAAGGGAGATACTATTGGTTTAGCAGCACCTGCAAGGTATATTGAACCTAAAGAATTATCTCTATTTATTAAATGGTTAGAATACAAACAATTAAAAGTAAAATTATCGGAAAATATTTTTCATAAATTCCATCAATTTGCTGGTGATAAAAATTTTAGAAGGGATTGTTTTCAGAATTTATTAGAAGACAATTCATTAAACGCTATCTGGATTGTACGCGGAGGGTATGGTACTACTCAAATTTTAGGGGAATTGGATTGGTCTAATTTTGTTAAAAATCCTAAATGGGTTATAGGTTTTTCAGATATCACTTTGTTACATCTAAAACTTGCATCATTAGGTATTCCCAGTATTCATGGAGATATGCCCTCACGATTCGGAAAAGTAAATATAGAAAATTTTGAATCAATTTACCAAATATTAACCTATGGAAAGTATGAGTACACTGTTGAAATAGCAAATTGTGAAGAAATAAATTTATCAGGAAAAATAGTAGGCGGTAATTTATCTCTTCTATGCCATGCAATAGGGAATCCTAATATTTCATTCGTTCAAAATTGCCTGTTATTTTTAGAAGATTTAGAAGAATATTACTACCATGTGGATAGAATGGCTTACCAAATGTACTATCATGGAATTTTTAATCACATAAAAGGTTTACTATTAGGTAGTTTTTCAGATATGAGAGATAACGATGTACCATTTGGCTTTTCAGTCAAAGCAATTTTTCAGGATAAGACCATAAAACCCATTATAACTCATCTACCTTTTGGGCATTCTTACAATAATTTTGCTTTTATTCATGCACAAAACATTTGTATTTCAATACAAAATAAAATTATGAGAATACAACAGAATTACTATGGCTGATGGTTAGTCAATTTTATAATCTTGAGCAATCTTAACAAACCTATCAAATAAAAATTCTTCATTATTTTGGGTTCCGTTTAGATGAGTATTTAAGAATTCAATAGCTTCTTGCGGTGTACGTTCTGATAACATTTTCCTTACTAACCATATTCTTTGTAAGGTTTGAGGTTTTAATAATAAATCTTCTCTACGTGTTCCTGATGCAAGTACATCGATAGCAGGATAAATTCTTCTATTTGCTAGTTTTCTATCAAGTTGTAGTTCCATATTTCCAGTACCTTTAAATTCCTCAAATATAACCTCATCCATTTTAGAACCCGTATCAATGAGTGCTGTTGCTAAAATAGTTAAAGAACCGCCATTCTCAACTTTACGAGCAGAACCAAAAAAACGTTTGGGCTTATGAAGTGCATTAGCATCAACACCTCCGGACAATATTTTACCAGAAGCAGGCATGGCTGTATTATGAGCTCTCGCTAAACGTGTAATTGAATCTAATAAAATGACAACATCATAACCGCATTCCACTAATCTTTTGGCTTTTTCAATAGCAATATTTGCTACATGTATATGCCTTTCGGCAGGCTCATCAAAAGTTGAAGCTATTACTTCTGCCTTGACAGATCTAGCCATATCGGTAACTTCCTCTGGACGCTCATCAATCAACAATATCATTAAATAAACTTCTGGATGGTTATGGGCAATTGCATTCGCTACTTTTTGTAGTAAAATCGTCTTACCTGTTTTAGGCTGTGCTACTATTAAGCCTCGCTGACCCTTCGCAATTGGACAAAACATATCTAAAATCCTCAAAGAATTATCTTCGCAAGGATAACTCTCTAAATTAAACTTTTCAATAGGAAAAATAGGAGTTAAATGTTCAAAAGAAACCCTGTCCCGAACTATTTCTATCGGTAAACCATTGATTAACTCTATTTTCGTTATGGAATAGTATTTTTCATTGTCACGTGGTGGTCGAATTATACCTTTGACAGTATCTCCATTTCTCAAACCATAACTTCTAATCATACTTGGAGAAATATAAATATCATCAGGGGAAGGTAAATAATTGTATTCGGGGGACCTTAAAAATCCGTTTCCTCCCTGCAATATCTCTAAAACTCCTGACCCTACAAATGTAATAGGCTCATAGAACTCTTTTTTTTCTATTTTGTGGGTTTCGCTAACAACTTCTTTTGTTATATCCTGTACTCGTTCTGTTTCTGTTAACTGCGTAATAGGTGCATTCTCGATTTCGATTATCTCATTATTCGCTTGTGGAATATTAACTTCAAAATTTTCTAATGCTTCTAAAAATTCTTCAAAAAGATCTTGTTTGTGTTGTACATCTTCTGCTTTATCTATTTTAGCTTTATTTTGAAATAAAGGCTTCTTTTCTGAAGTCAATTTTATATTCTCTTCCGTTTTTTCTTTTTCAATCTTTACATCAAGATTTACCTCGTGCGTACGCTTCCTTTTCTTCTTTATACTTTTCTTAACTTCATCTTCGCTTGTATTTAAGGAATTCAATGAAATTTCCGTATCCTTTTTTTCAGGTTGATTCAGTGATACTTCATTGTTTGAATTAGAATGGTGATACTGAATAATAGCATCGATAATGTCTTGCTTTTTAGAATCTTTAGATATAGGAATAGATAACTTTTTTGCTAACTGACGCAGTTCTGCTATCAGCATGTTTGGTAAGTCTGATATATTGTACATAATAAAACCTCGTGTATAATAGAAAACAAATAAGTATCGTGATAATTATAGTTTTTATAGAAACAATCAACTGAACGAATATTTTACTTTCACAAAATATTCTGCAAAAATAATAATTTTTTTCAAATACAAAAAAAAACAAAAAAGCCGTCATAAAGACAGCTTTTTTCTTTAATCGCCTTGAATACTTAAAATAGCTTGCCTAAACTCTTCATAAAATTTAGCCTTCTTTGCTTGTTCTGGGTTTCTAATAACCGCTTTTTTAAAGTTCATATAGTCTATACTCTCCATCAAAACTTTGAACATAATAGCCATTTCCACTGGCTTTACTTGCATTCTGAACCTGTAATCAGCATAGCGAGTTTCCAAAATAAGCGGTAAATGATGTTTTTGAGGATTAAATTCAGGGTGCGTTTTATATGCATTTAAAAGATTGTACATATCTTGTAAATCAATCCCCCTGACTTGATATTCTTCACCTTTTACTTCTTCCCCTTTTATTGGGTCAAATGATTTTCTTACGATGGAAAAAAAACCTAATTTTGTTAGTAAATACATATTTTCTCCCTGATTTATCGTCTATTTATTTTGTGGAATTAAAGACCTCTTTTTTCAATTGAATTGTAGATTTATCAGCATAGAAATGTTCGTATAAAACTTGATTAGTAGAATTATCTATCAATTGAAGTGCTATAGGAAATAATCCTGAATATTCTGATTCAATCGTAGTCCCCAAAGTTCCGTAAAATAACCAATAATTTTTGCTATTGTAAAACATAAATTGATTAGTAAACCAAATTTTTGCAGTAGCATTGCCATCGGTTAATTTTACATATTGAACATTGTATCCTTGATAATTTCCAGATTTTTCTTCGGGTAATTGATTATTTACTTTTATTTCTTTTTTCCATGAAGGATCAGTTATTTTTACTTCAACTCCATTGTTAGTTAATAAAACAGCAGAGTTAAAATCTTGATTACCAACTTTATAATTATTTATTAAGAGCGTATTGGAGTTCCCCGAGCAAAAGGAAATAAGACCTTTTTCGTTATTTTTATAATTTGTGTAATATACGGATAAACAATCTTCATTTTGAGCATGAAGCCCAACATTTACAAGAATTATAAAGGTAACAAGTAATATTTTTTTCATATAGGTTTGTATAAAATTTACCATAATAAATAAAAACATAATATAAAACATTATTAATTCCCAACCTGACCTTTTATAAAAATGGTTTGATAATTATTATCAGGGATACCATTTAAAATATTACCATTTCTTTTTACAGCATATCCAGCGGCACCTCCTAATGGCATAGATACAGGAATAGGTACGGAGAAAGGACCTAAACTAATGGTAGGGCCAATAATAGGAGAGAAAGAGCCTGTCAAACTTACACTAAAAACACCTTGCGAACCAGGTAAACCGTAGGGACCTCCAGCACCACCAACCGTATTAGGATTAGCAATTAAGTTAATAGTTCCAATTCCTATATTGATTGGAAATCCAGGAACAGTAAAAGGATTATTTAGTACACCACCTAACCCATAAGTACCAGCAATTCCACCTGTTCCATTTTGTCCGTTAGCATACAAAGAAATTAAAGAGCCTGCAACGCCACCTAATCCATTGCCTGCACCTCCACCACCACCTGATCCTACAGCAAAACCAATAAAAACATTAGGTAAAGGATTAGGTAAATTCAAGTTAAAACCAATACGAAAAGCGGCCGCACCTCCCCCGCCACCACCACCAAACAAGTATCCATTATTTAAAATAGCTGTTTTCGTAGTCAAATTTAAAGCATGACCACCATCAGTCCCATCGCCTGATAAATTATTAAGGGGGTCGTAAGCAATCCCTCCATCGCCACCTTTACCTATGATAGCACCATTATTGATAATTCCTACAATAGAACCAGCAGGTAAGCTTCCAGTTGTAAACGCAGGCTGTGCGTTAGTTGGAGAAGTAACTAAAACGCCTGGATTTACGGTTGTGACGACACACACAGGCGAATTAGTTGGAGCCGACGGATATTGCTGATAAAGATGAGTAGATACACTGTAATTCGTTGTATTATTAAGAATTGTCAACTCGTAGCAAGGCAAAATGGTTAATACATATACTAATGTTCTGATAGAAGGTCCACAAAAAGCTTGAATTAAAATAGGAAAAGTACCAGCAGGAGTAAATGGGGTTACATAAAAAGTAAGTGTTGAAGAACCACTTCCCATAATAGGGTTACTTGAAAACTGATAAGTTACTCCGACTGGTGGTGTACCCAATAAACTCAAAGTAATATTTTGAGGTGTACCCGCAATTTGATTCACATTCACAACCGTTTGAATAGAGTCTGCAATCAGACGGTCAATGGTATCTTGAACAATACTAAGATTAGCATTAAAGTAACAGTCTGTGCAATTTTGTTGGTATGCATTAAGCCAACATTCCCCATTGAAGTACTGCATAATGGAATCTGTTGTATTAAAAATGACTAAACCATAGGGAACCACTCCCATTGCATCGCGCTGTGCAGTAGTTAAACGAGGTAACAATAAGCCCCTATCTATAGATTCTACGTCTAAAGCGGCTTTAGGGTGAGGATTTAAAGTACCTATACCCACTTGCGAAAATAGGTAATTGATTAAAATCAAACAAAAGATACAAAATGAATAGAATACTTTTTTCATTTTGATAAGAATCGTAATGCAAATATACGACTTAAATTAAATCTAACAAAAAAAAATTAAAAATTTTAATCCCATGGATGTCTATTAAAAAGTAATAATCCTAAATGCAAGAAAACTCTAAGATTAGGATAGGGCTCATTATCGTAGTAATTAGCAAAGATACCAAGAGGTCCAATTGCGGTTTCATAATAAAAACCACCAGTCAAAGCATAAGCTTTATTATCCCATTTAGGATAAAACACCCATTGAGGTTTATCTGCTATACTTTGATTGATATTATAAAAAGATTGCATCCAATGAGCTTCAGCTCTTAGATTCCACTTTTTATTAAGGTCAAAATTTAGAACCAACCCAGGAGCAATAAAAGCTTTAGAATAAAATTTCTGTAAATCTAATATAGGTGATTCTTGGAACGGTAAAAAACGAGGAGAAGAAATTAAAGTTGAACGATAATTTGCCAAAGGTTTTAATCCTGAAAAAGCCGCCTGTAAACTTATGCCCATCATAAAATTTCTCATTCTAAAATACGATTGATAATATAAACGAGATTGAAACCAATGGTGTCTTGCTTCTTGCCTAGGAACGGAAGATAAATTACCTGGTTTATAAGATTCTGTTGCAGTATTATACCTTAAACTAAAATAAAAATAGGCTCCATCTGTAGGATACATTTTAGAATCTAAAGTATTTTTTTCTAACAATGCATAAACACTATTACCACTTATTGATGAATTGTCTAACTCATCATTAGCCGTAAAATTTCGAATAGGATAGTATTCATAATTAAGATTAAATAAATTATAACCAATAAAAATTCTTCCATTTTCTTTAATTGGGAAACCCACTTTAGGCATGAACTCAAAACTATTAAAAACTAAATCTGAAGCATTTCTAGTAGAAAAAAGATTTTTGGTTATCCACTGATACTTATTGGTTTGAAGCATACTTTCTAATTCAAAGAATATCGGGAAATAACCCGTAGGTAAGTCCATTCTACCCCTTAAATTTACGAAATTAGTAAAAGAACCTCTTTCTATATCTAAATCTGCGTTCCAAGAAGCATAATATACTTTAGAGAAATAAGCACCAAAATGAATCTGGTGATCGGTGGGGGAAAAAAAAGCACCACCGAAACGTAAACCAAAGTTCCTTTGCGGTGTAACATTTAAAACTAAATTATATTTTTGTGTGCTATCATTATAGAATAATTCAGGGAAAACCCCTCTAAAGTTACCATCTGTTCTTACACGGTAGTAGGATTTACGAAAATTCAAAAAACTAATTGTATCTCTTGGAAGCATCATAATATTTTTTAGATAAAATGCTTCAGCAGGAGATGTTCCATGAAAAATAATAGTATCTAATACAAAATAATTAAAACTTTCTCTAAATCTTTTTCTTTTCGTTGCTCTTTCGGTAGAATCAACCACACGCAAAACCTTACTTTTTATGTCATCAATACAACTTACTGTTGCCAAATAGCCTCTTTCAATTGCAAACAAAGGATTTGAAAAATCTGTAACAGATAAATTTTGTAGGTCAGGAGAGATATAAACGGAGTTTTCAGGTAGTTTTTGCCATTGTAGTTGGTCCATTGCTTGATAAAGCAACTGCTTAAAAAATTTATCTTTTTCGAGAACTTCCTCACGTTTGGGGGGAGGCCCGCCTACATGCACGCCAATAATAAAATCAGGATTAAAATCCTCTATCATCGTTTTTACAGGGAAGTTATCATAAATACCACCATCAATTAAATTAGTGTATAACCTATTAGAGACTGGTAAAAAGAATAACGGTACCGATATAGATGCTCGAATAGCAAAAGCGAGATTTCCATCCCGAAGTGGGATAATACGTTTGTCAAATATATCAGCAGCAATAGCACGAAAAGGAACAAATAAAGAATCAAAATTATATTTAGCTCTTTTGGAGGCTGTTGTAGTCATTTGTGTTAGACCTAAATTGATTCCATAATCTGAAACTAGATTATCAGGAATAAAACTAGCTCCACTTTTAAAAGAAATCGGAATTTTCACAAAAGTTCCAAAGTTTCTACTTTCTTTGTAGTAAGGTCTATCTTTAATGGTTAGACCATAACCAAGCCATTCATTTTTTTGAGTAATAGCTAAGTAAACCATTTCATTAGGAGAGAAACCCGCTGCGTACATTCCACCCACCAAGGCTCCCGCCGAAGTTCCCGTAATATAATCAATAGGAATATTGTGTTCCTCTAATGCTTTTAGAACACCAATATGTGCCATACCTAATGCCCCCCCTCCCGAAAGTACCAAACCTACCTTTTGTGAATAAAGCCCTTGAAAAAAAAATATCAAGTAAATTCCCAGTAGCTTATACATAAAAGCCCTAAGCTCATTTTTTACAAAATTACAAAAATTTTTAATTCAAAAATCATAATCTATCAAAACAAAAATCCGCCATATCAAACATGACGGATTAAAATTATCTGTAAATTAGATACCGTTACCTTAACAATGTTATACTGCCCGAACGTTTGAACCTTTTACCTTTTTTCATGGTACCTGTTAAATGATAAATGTAAACACCTTCAGGGCAGGGTTTTCCGTTCCATTTACCGTCCCATTTGTCATTGGGTTTTAAGGTAGTGATTAAAATTCCCCATCTATCGTAAATTATAGTCTCATAATTATCTGATCCTGAAACCACTGGAAACCAAGTATCATTTAAACCATCCCCGTTAGGAGTAAAAGCATTGGGTATAGTAACAATCTCTGGATATTCAACTTTAATCATAAATGTATCTACTGCTGAACAAGTACCGTTATTAGCAGTTAAGGTTACAGTATATGTACCTTCATTTTCGTAACGAGTGGTAATATTAGAGAAAGGTGGGGTTTGTGTAATCGTTCTTCCGTCACCTAAATCAATCACTACCTGGTCAGCGTTAGAAGTACTGTTTACGATAGTAATATCATCAGAAGTCAAAGCATAACTAGGTCCAGAAACTTCTGCTGTAGGAGTAGGTAGTAACGTAATATTGATAGTTTGTTGAATAATATCCTCACAATCACCTGCAAATGCGGTCAAATAAACAATGTAATTACCCGCTACGTTATATTGGTGGGTTACATTGGTATCACTACTAAAAGTACCATCACCCAAATTCCATAAATAAGCAGTAGCATTTGAAGAATTATTTGTAAAAATGACCATGTTTTTACCGCAATCTGGCGTTGCTACATAACTAAAGTCAGCATCAGGATTGGGAAGGACTTGTACCGTAAAACTGTAAGAATCACTACAACCTCCTAAACCTGTAATGCTCAATGTTACGTTATAAGTTCCTGTATCCGCATAAATATGAGAAGGATTTTGTAAGTTAGAAGAATTACCATCACCGAATTCCCAAGACCAACCTGTTGCATGTAAAGAAGCGTCTATGAAATTGGTTTGTCTACCTACGCATACATCATTTACTATGGCATTAGCTACGGGTTGAGGATTAATATAAACTGCATTAGGAACAAATAAAGTATCAGAGCCATCAGCGTTTGTTGCAATTAGTGTAACATTGTAGCTTCCTGCACCCGAGTAAAAATGGATAGGATTTACATCGGTAGAGGTTGTACCATCTCCAAAATCCCATAAATAAGAAGTTCCATTGACGGTTGTATTCGTAAAGTATACGGTTAAGGTATCACACCCCGTAAATGGAGAGGAAGTGAAACCTGCTATGGGTAAATTGGTAACAACCGATGTAATAGTGACATTACATGTGGTAGTGGCTTGGCAACCATTCGCATCTGTTACCGTTATAGATACAGTATAAACGCCTGCCGCAGGATAAACATGAGAAAAACTTGTAGTCGTTGCATTTACACCGCTTTGGGAGTCATTGGTATTATCACCAAAATTGGTAACCGTAAATGTGTATGGAGCGGCTCCGCCTGATATGTTAGCAAAGATTGTTGCAGGGCTACCTGTATTGGCTCCAATCGTTGAACAACTTGCTTGTAAACCAAAGGTTATGGTAATGGTATTAGAACTCACCGTAGGAGAACCTGATACACAAGCAGAAGAAGAGGTCATCGTTACTTGTACTACATCACCATTATTTAGATTATTTGTCGTGAATGTAGCCGAATTAGTACCTACGTTATTACCGTTGACAGTCCATTGGTAAGAAGGATTGCTACCTCCATTAGTTGGAGTAGCTGTAAAAATAAGAGTGCTACCAGCACAAACGGTATCATTCGGCGAGACATCAATAGAAACCGATGCAGGTGAACCTGATGTAACATTCATTGTAATGGTATTGGAATTTACGTTTCCTGAATTACAAGGACCACTATATGACATCGTAACCTGAACAACATCACCATTACTAAGCGAGTTAGTGGTATAAGTAGAAGAATTAGCACCTACATTATTTCCGTTCACTGTCCATTGGTAAGTGGGAGTAACAGCACCCAGTCCCGTAGGTGTAGCAGTAAACGTTACATTATCACCTACACAAATGGTATTTCCTGGGTTTGCTGTTATACTAACCGTTGGGTTAATAGTTGCATTGATAGTAATATTTTGCCCGCTATCCGTCCCTGTTACAGCAGGGTTTGTAGAAACTATTCTAAAACGGTATCCCGTACCAGAAGGAGTACCACCTGGAATAGTGCCTGTAATAGAACCTGAATTTGCAGTAGAATTAATAGAACCAATGGTAGTAGGTGAAGCAAAACTTCCTGTTGCGTCCGACATCTGCAAAATGTACTGATTTCCTGCATTAAAGGTACCTGTGGATGTAAAACTCACAGTGATGTTACTACCCGCACAATACACGGTAGGAGTAATCGTATTAGTAGTAATAGTATTAGAAGCGGCAACCGTAGTAATTCTTACATTA
>CALLNY010000065.1 GCA_938005475.1 uncultured Bacteroidia bacterium
ATAGTATCCTCAAAACCTATATAAGAAAATTTGAGTTGATATTCACCAGGTTTAAGTTCAAATTGAAATTTACCATCGGTATCAGTGTAAGCACCTTGTGTTGTTCCTTCGATTCTTACAGTTACACCTTCAAGGGGTTCCCCTGTACTTTCTTTGATAACTCCTTTTACTCCGCTTTTGATAGTTTTTTCTTGAGTGAAAGCGAAATGAAAACAAAAGAGTATCGCAAAGAGCCCTAAAAGAGCTTTTTTCGTTGTGTGTTGCATGATATTATAACTATTTGATTTTTACTTTATTATGAATTTATTAACGATTTTTAACTTTAAAAATTTGACAGACTGTATTAACTCTTCGTAATTTGCAAGGCTTTTAATTACCTTGAATTGATTGTTTATAACGCCTAAATTTATTTTAGGCGATGTTCGAATTTCTAAATGTTGGTTAGAATTCATATAATTTGATACCGCAAAATTAGAACAGACTTTTTGTACGGTAAAATTTATTTTTTATTTTTCTTATTGATTATCAGCTTTTTAAATTTTCATTTTTTTATTATTTTTTTCAATGAAGGAATGTAATTTTTACATTTTTTGTTCGTAAGGCTTGTTTTTTTGTTACTTAGTTAGAGGTTCTTTTTATTGATTATCATGAATGAAATTTTAAAGGGTTTTATTTAATGGAATAAAAAAACATAAGAATTGATGTGAGTTTGTTTTTATAATTGAAAGGGGATATTTATTTATCTGTTTTATATATTTCAACAGGTATTGTTACTCAGGAATTATAATAGAAAAGAAACTGAAGCATTGCGGAAGTCGGATAGTAAAAATTTTAACAATCAATTTTGTAAGATTTTTTTAAAAAAAATGTTGATTTATGTAGTGCAAATGGAAAAAAAAGAAAATAAAGGGTGTAATAATTTTAAAAAATTTTTTATTCTGGATTTGAGAATTAAAAAATAGCAAAATAAATTTGCATAATCAAAATTTTATAATTATGCAAAGGATATTCATTTTAGGATTAAAGTGGTGCTGTATTACAGCATTATTGCATTTAAGTTTTACTGGAGGTTTATTTTCAAATGGTTTAGTGATTAGTAATGTAACTAGGACGTTTCCTGGTTCAGATGTAACATTTAATATATCTTGGCAGAACAGTTGGAATGTAGTAGGGACACCGAGCAATCATGATGCGGTTTGGGTATTTATTAAGTTTAGGCCTTGTGGAGGTACAGGGGCGTGGAGTCATGCAAGACTAAGTACTAATATGTCCGAGCACAGTTTATCATCAGGGCTTGCTTTTGCACGTCCTATAACTACGACTGACAGGTTAGGAGGGGGTACAAATCATAATACGGGAGCGATGATAAGAAGAGCAACGGTTGGTACGGGTCATATTACAGGAGAAACGGTAACGTTAAGGATAGTAGGAGCGAACGGGCCTAATGTATGGGATGCCAATACGGAGTATGACATTCGAGTATTTGGCATTGAAATGGTTCAAATTCCTGAGGCCACCGACGGTCTATGCTGGACCCGATACAGCGATTTGTATTCCTGGTTCAGTCAATTTAACCGCTACCGGTGCGGATGTTTATATATGGCAAACAGGACTTACTCCATTAGCAAATAACCCTTTAGTGGTAGGACTACCAGTAGGTAATTTTTCTGGTTCAACACAAAATGCGCCTAATTATGCTTTTAGCCAAGCGAGAACTACTGGAAATGGTTGGAGACCCACAGTCAATAATACCAGTCAGTACCTACAAATTGATTTGGGTGCTTCAAGAGCTATTCACTCCGTTGCAACTCAAGGTTCAAATCCCAATTACGTAACAACTTATCAAATTTCTTATACAGATGAAGTTACTCCTACAACTTGGACTTTCTATACTGAAAATGGAACAGTAAGGACCTTTAACGGAAATGTTGATGCTTTTAGCTTAGTAACTAACACATTAGCTAACTTGATAAGGGCTAGACATGTACGTTTCCATCCTGTAACTTGGGTAAACGGAATTGGTATGAGAGTAGAACTCTATACGGACAATGCTCGATTAAGTTTAAACAATCCTTTTAATGCTACTTCAATAGGAAGTTATGTAGTACATGGTCGCTCAAACGGATGTCCTAATACCTATAAAGATACTTTGTTAGTAAGTAACAAAGCTTCTCAGAAACTGATGTATAGAAGCCGCCAGAATGGCGATTGGACAGCTTTAACTACATGGCAGGTTTTTGTGGATGGAACATGGACGAACGCCGAGTTAGTTACTTGCCCACCAGTATCTTATCCTACTAGTGCGGATTCTACTATTTGGGTCAGAGATTCGGTCGTTTATAATTTCACTATACCGGCGGGTATTGATGAAGTTATTATTGACCCCGTTTCTGTTCATAATCCTATTTATGGGGGAATTATTCATATTCCTGCTGGTATTACCTTAAATATGGTAGATGGCACCAATTCTCCTGTTCCTGCGGATATTCAAAATAATGGAAAACTCAATATTATCGGTACATTTAACCCTGTTGGTTCTGCTTTATTGGAAAATAGTGATTTATCTACGGTAGCTTATTTAGCAAATGGTGCCCAAACTATGTGGAATGGTAAATATGGTATATTAGTAGCTGGAGGAAGCGGTAATAAAACAGTTGGTGGTACTAATACGCTCGTACGTACTCATGTACAGTTCCTCAATGCGTGGATAGTTCTTAATAATCGCAATATTACTTTAGATACCCTTTGTACTATTTCAAACGCAGGTTTAACTACGGGTTATTTTGTAACGAATGGTTTGGGGGCTGTCATTAAAAATAAATTGGATTCCGGGAATCCGTTTATTTATCCTGTTGGTCATAGTACCACTTCCTACAACCGTGCGATTTTATCTAATACGGGTATATCTGATAATTATGGAGTGAGAGTTAATGGAACTTTTGATTTTGATAGCAACTTCCCGGCAGATGAGTTGGAACTCAATACCTCTGTGAACAGAACTTGGTACTTAACAGAGGCTGTAGCAGGAGGCTCTATTTTAAGTTTAACGTTACATTGGTATGCCACTCACGAAAATGCTGGATTTGACCGAAATAACTGTGTAGTAGGAGAATATCGTAATACGAATGGTTGGAATAGGCTGGGAATACAGACGCCTGCAAGTGGCTCTGTTGAGTTTTCTCAATCTGCTTCCAATATCACTGACCCCCAAATCTACTCCGTGGGCTCTTGTGCATTAACTCCAATGGATTATAGAACGATTGCTGATGGTAACTGGACCGACCTAAATATTTGGGAGGTATTGAACCCTGCTGATGGTAATTGGTACCCTGCTGTGATGGTTTCTACTTCTTGTGGCTCCGTTTCTTATCCAACTTCTGCTTCAAGAACCGTCCTAGTAAGACACAACGTCTTGTATGATTATACCATTCCTATCGGCGTAGACCAAGTAAGAATTGCTTCTAATGGTAGATTAAAAGTGCCTAATGGTATCAATCTTATACTAATGGATGGACCAGGAACAGACTTTAATTACCCTGCACCCTCTGTAAATGGAATAGATTTAGAAAATCAGGGGTATTTTGAAATAGAAGGTGATTTTACTTTAAATGTTCCGACATCGTTGTTAGTCAATGCAAATGCTTCTTGGGTTGAATATAGTGGAGGCAATCAAACTATGTGGTTCTTATGCAAGTTTAAAACTAACAGGTAGTTTAGCGAATGCGGCTCATTTAAAAACTTTGGGGGCTAATACTACCGAAGTTAGAGAAACTATAGAGTTCAATAACGCAAAATTACAATTAAATAATTTTAATTTATTGCTGAAAGTAAATGCAAATGTAGTTGGAGCTTCTCAGAATAATGGTTATATTGTAGCTACAAGTAATGGATATTGCGTTTGGGAGTATAATCTTGGCACAAATGTTGGAAGAACTTATCCCATAGGTGGGGTATATTTCTCTCCCGCAGAAATTATTTTTGACAATGTTTCTACAGCAGGAACATTATCTGGTCGTGTAAAAGAAACCGTTCATCCTAATAGAACTTGGTCTATTAAACGTTACTGGACAATGACACAAGGTACTATAGCTTTTACGGGAGAATATACAGGTAGATTTAATTATCATGATATGGACTTACCTTATGTTCCAACAAACTATGCCGAGGAAGCTCAAATGGTAGAGATAGCGGGTATTTATAACCCCGCTTATACTGAACCTGGTGGTTGGAGATTGTCCCCAATGCATATCACTTATACCCAATTTTTACCTGTCAACATCGGTGAAGTTAGAAACAATGCATTCTCTGACTTTACTTTCTTCCCTGCAGAGGTGTTACTTCCTGTTTCAAATGTAATTTTAAGTGCTGAATGGAAAGATGGAGGTGCTAGTTTACAGTGGTTCACTCCTATTGAAGAGGGGATCAGCCATTATGTGATTGAACGTTCTTTGGATGGATTTAATTATCAAGCTATTGGCGAAATTCCTGCCTTGTATAACCATGGACAACAAGCTGTTTATCCTCACTTAGATACTGAAGTTTCTAATCTTAACGGCAATAAATTCTTCTATCGTATTAAACAAGTAGATTTACAGGGTAATTGGGTTTATTCTAATACTGTCGAATTATTAAAATCTTCACCACTTGAGTCCTTTACTATTTATCCTAACCCCGTTCTCTCTAATCAAAATCTATTAGTTAGATATATCTCTGCTCCTGATGTCAATATTACCGTATCTATTTACGAGACAACTGGTAAACTAGTAATGGTGCATCAAGAAGTATTAAATGGTCAGGGAGAGTTTCAGATACCTCTCGGAAAACTCGCCGCAGGTATGTATTATGTAAATATTCAGACACCAACAGAAAATTATGTTACCAAGTTAATTGTCTACTAAATTTAAATTTTTAAGCGAGAAAGTCGGTAGTATTATGCTATCGGCTTTTTCGTTTTTGGAATCGACTTTATTCATAAATACTAAAATATCTTTATCTTTGCATTTTTTGCGATGAAAAAAATACAAATGGTAGATTTGGGTTCGCAATATGAACGTATTCAATCAGAAATTGACCAAGCTGTTCTTGAAGTTATTCGTTCAACGGCTTTTATCAATGGACTTTCAGTAAAAAGATTTACTCAAAATTTAGCTCAATTTTTAAAGGTTAAGCATGTTATTCCTTGTGCTAATGGGACAGATGCGCTGCAAATTGCTTTAATGGCTCTTGATTTACAACCTGGTGACGAAGTCATTACTTCCGATTTTACTTTTATTGCTACCGCTGAAGTAATTGCTTTGCTTCGTTTAAAACCGGTTTTAGTTGATGTTTTACCTGATACCTTTAATATTGACCCCCAGGCTATTAGAAAAGCTATAACTCCTAAAACCAAAGTTATTATTCCTGTGCATTTATATGGGCAGATGGCTGATATGGATGAAATCCTTCAAATTGCGAGAGACCATAATTTAATAGTTATTGAGGATGCCGCTCAATCTATTGGTTCCCAGTATTTTTCTAATGATGGGAACACCTATTATTCAGGAACTATGGGGCATATAGGTTGTACTTCATTCTTTCCGAGCAAAAATTTAGGGGCTTATGGGGACGGTGGTGCTATCTTCACTAATTCAGATATACTCGCTGAAAAATTATCAATGATTGCTAATCATGGTTCCAAAGTTCGCTATTACCATGAAGTGATTGGTGTGAATTCTCGCTTAGATACAATTCAGGCGGCTATTTTAGAGATTAAACTTCAATATTTAGAGGAGTACAATCAGCGTCGTAACCAAGCCGCCCAGTACTATGACCAACAGTTTGCTAATCACCCTTTTATCATTACTCCTTACAGAGACCCTAAATCTACGCATGTTTTCCATCAATATACCATTAAAGTACCTTCGGAGCATCGTAATCCATTACAGAAATTTTTAGCGGACAAAGAAATTCCTTCCATGTTATATTATCCCGTACCTTTCCATAGACAAAAAGCTTATCAGCATTATGGTTACCATGATAAGGACTTTCCTGTTAGTAATGATTTATCAGAAAGGGTGCTTTCTCTGCCTATGCATTCCGAACTTACCGAAGAGCAGTTAGCTTATATTACATCTAACGTTTTAGCCTATTTTAAAAATTTATCATGAGTTTTTTTATCCATGAATCTTCCTATATAGATGATGGGGCAGAGATTGGAGAGGGAACCAAGATATGGCATTTTTGTCATATTATGGCTCCATGCCAAATTGGTAAAAATTGTAATATTGGTCAGAACGTGGTGATAGCGCCTCATGTAATTTTAGGGAATAATGTAAAAATTCAAAATAATGTATCCGTTTATACGGGAGTGATTTGTGAGGATGATGTATTTTTAGGTCCTTCTTGTGTATTTACGAATGTAAAGAATCCACGTTCGGAAGTGAATAGGCGAGGGCAATATGAAAAAACATATTTGAAGAGAGGTGTTACCATAGGGGCAAATGCAACAATTATTTGTGGGATTACTTTGGAGGAATATGTATTTGTGGGCGCAGGTTCTGTTGTAACGAAATCTTTTCCTGCTTTTGCTTTGGTAGTAGGAAATCCTGCAAGGCAAATAGGTTGGATGAGTAAACACGGTCATAAGTTAATTTTCAATAAAGAAGGCTTTGCTATCTGTCCTGAGTCAGGGTTAATCTATAGAATTGAAAATAATCAGGTTTTCAGATTATAACTCATTTTTATCATAAAAATAAACATAAATAGTAGTTTCAACTTAATGAAAAAGATTTGTAGATTAAATTTTTTAGATTATATTTGCAAAAAAAATTTACCCGAATGAAAAAAATCGTTTTTACTTTTTATCTTGCTTTTTCACTACATTTGATGTTAAGTGGGCAGAACGTAGGAATAGGGACTTCAACACCTGATGCTTCTGCAAGGTTAGATGTTTCGGATACTCAAAGAGGAATTTTGATTCCAAGAGTTGCATTATCGGCTAAAAACTTAGCTACTCCGATTTCAGGACCTGCGACGAGCTTATTGGTTTACAATACAGCAACAGCGGGAACAGCCCCTAACAATGTGTGGCCAGGATATTACTATTGGGATGGTAGCCAATGGGTGAGATTGCTGAGCGATGAAAGCCAAGATTGGCGTTTAGATGGTAACAGTAACGGTGCATTACGTTACATAGGTACCAACGACAATTATGATTTTCCTATTCGTACGAACGGAACGGAGAAGATGCGTGTAACAACTACAGGTAGAGTAGGTATAGGAACTACAACTCCTGCACAAGAGTTTCATTTATATGGTGCTG
>CALLNY010000066.1 GCA_938005475.1 uncultured Bacteroidia bacterium
CAAAAGTGGCGGTTCAGTGCTCCGAATGACAGTTTTTCGTAAATTTGAAGTTCAGTGCTTCGATTAAACTTTTGTGCTAAAAGCCCCGCCTTCGCCAAGTCACAAAACGTTCTAAGCAACCTATCAGAAAGACGCTACTCCGAAAAAACAGACATCTGAAAATCGAACTTTGAGAAATAATTTTTTTCAAAAAATTTGGATATGTAAAAATAAATTCAATATATTTGTAGCACAAATATAAACAAAGTTTGGTTTAATCAAATAACATGCGTGTACTGAAAACTATTAAAATAAAACCTTTAATGTATCAAAACACCCATCGTTTGGGGCTTTACTTTGCTATGAATGAAGAATTAAACAGCATTGTAATTGGGAAGATAGGTCTGTTTTTTATTGTCATACTTCTTAATAGCAAATTTAAAAGAAATATAGATGTATAAAAATGATTTAATTAGATATAAGCAAGTTAGTGGCAAGTTTAAAAAGATAATCACGAAATGAAAGAAATGAAACACATACAAAATTTTGACAGATATTGAACAGAATTTGTATTATTGATAACAAAATGGAGACTTGACTCCATTAATGAAACGGTGCGAAACCGAAAAGCCATACGAGTAGGAAAATTTAAAACATATAAATAAAAAAATGGATACACAAAAAATCGACATGTTCATCATTTCAAACGCAAAATTCTTTGAAAGCCATCAAATCAACGTAATCAGAGACAGACTGATGGCACTTGATGATTCAAAATGGGCAATGTTATCAACTGCTCAATTTAAAGACCCAACAACGACACTAATTGTCTCAATCTTGGCAGGTAGCTTAGGTATTGACCGATTTATGATTGGGGACACAGGGCTTGGAGTTGGAAAACTTTTAACTTGTGGCGGTTTGGGAATATGGACAATTATTGACTGGTTCATGATTCAAAAAGCAACAAGAGAAAAGAATATGCAAAAAATTCAGCAATTTTTGTATTAATGACACTCGACAGGAACAAGCTGTATTCAATATTATTTATAGCATGTTTAGCAGGGTATATTTGGCTTTATTTTAGTATTACAAAAAACATCACTGAGAACAACTCGGCTGAAGTTTGCTTAATAAAGCATGTAACAAAGATACCCTGTCCTTCCTGTGGCTCTACTCGTTCTGTCATTTCATTGACAAAAGGCGAGTTTATTGGGGCATTAAATATCAACCCAATAGGTTATTTAGTTGCCATAATTATGCTAATTGCTCCTATATGGATTATAGCAGATACAATTAAACGAACCAAAACATTATTTGACTTTTACCTCAAAATAGAAACTTATCTAAAAAGACCAAAGATTGCAATTCCTTTGATTTTACTTGTAATCATCAACTGGATTTGGAATATCACAAAAGGATTATGATACATATAAAAAAATTTAGTTACGAACCAGGCGAACATGAAGCAGAAACTGCCTCAAATAGTTATTTGATGTCATTAATATCGATTATAGTCGGTCTTCCATTGCCAATAGTAAATCTGATTGCCACGCTGATTTTTTATTTAGGCAACAGAAAGTCTACATATTTTGTTCGCTGGCATTGCACACAAGCATTGCTTTCTCAATTATCAATGCTTTTCATTAATAGCTATGGGTTTTGGTGGTCTATTTCAATAATCTTTTCAGATGAAACAATCACGAGTAAATACATTGCTTACATAATTGCGGCAATAGTATTTAACTTGACAGAATTTATTGCGACAATCTACACCGCTATACGGACAAGAAAAGGAATTCATGTAGAATGGTGGTTTTATGGTTCATTGACAAACTTAATTTGTAAATCATAATCATGAAAAAAACAATTATTCAAGGAGTGATAAGCGTTGTTCTTTTTTTCGGGTTATGGTTTGCATTAACACAGATAGACTGGGTAAAAGTTTTTAAAGTTCAACAAGTAACTGACAAAACAGAACAAAAATTAGGTGAGCTTTTTTGGGAGGTATTTAAAAAGACAGAGGAAGAAAATAAAAATACTCATATAGTAAACTCAATAGACAGTATCGTAACTCATATTTGTAAGTCAAATAAGATTGACAGAGAAACAATAAAAGTTCATGTGCTTAACAAAGATGAAATTAATGCTTTTGTATTGCCAAACGGACATCTAATAATTTATAGCGGCTTAATACATAATTCAGACAATCAAGAAGAGGTGACGGGAGTTATATGTCATGAGATTGCACACATTGAGCTAAATCATGTGATGAAAAAACTTGTCAAGGAAATCGGGCTTTCGGTTTTAATTTCAATGACAACAGGTAATGGTGGAGCGGAAATTATCAAAGAGACTGTAAAAATGCTTTCTTCATCCGCATTTGACAGAAACTTAGAAAAAGAAGCAGACATTAAAGCAGTTGATTATCTGACAACAGCAAAGGTAAATCCAGAACCATTTGCAAATTTCCTCTACAAGTTATCAGACAAAGAAAACGAAGCGATAAAATATTTAACATGGATTAGCACTCATCCTGACTCCAAAGAGAGAGCAGAATATATTGTTGAGTATAGCAAAGACAAATTAACCGATTACAAACCAATACTAACTAACGAGACATGGGAGAAATTGAAGGAAGAATTGAAGGACTGAAAATAAAACCAGCTGCCAACAGCACCTATAAGAAATTAGCGGTTCAGTGGTTAAATCAAGTGCAGTGCTTCTATTCAAATTCAGTGCTTGATTGACAGTTTTGTGCTCCGAAATCGCCAACTTCTTATAGCCGCAAAACGTTAGCGGGCATTTAAAAAAAAACAAAACAGCAAAAAAAGAATGGCAAAATTTGAATTCAGACTTCCAAGCCAAGACGACATTAGAAATTCAACTAATGGCGGAATTATGCTAAACATCATCAATAGCGATTTTGATGAGAAATTTTCTCTTGTAACGGGTTGTCCAGGAAGTGGTAAAACAACAGTGTCCATTTTTAGGCTGATACGTTTAGCAAACAACGGAAAGTCCACGATTTTACTTACTTACCAACGAATGTTGAAGGTTGCTATTGAAAACTTGCTTGCAAAGCAAGGAATATCAAGGAATAAGGTAAATACTATTCATAGTTGGTTTTATAAAACGACAGGTAAGTTATTAGGCCTTTCAAATCGGGACGATAAACTTTCTGCAACTGAAATAGAAAATGCTTTGCGTGGAAAAGTTGAAAATATGGAACTTATACTTGACGAAGCCCAAGACCTTGAAGAAAGAATTTTTCAAGCATTTCCGAAAGTATTTGGCAGAATTACTATTGGTGCAGATAACGACCAACAAATGCACGAAGGTTCAGGAGCAAGCGAAATAACAATAAAGCGACAAATAAGCCACTCGTCAAACGAGTTTACTTTGCAGTTCAATTACAGAAACACTTACCAAATCTATAATTTTGCAAGACACTTTGTTCCAAATAGCCGCAAAGCAAACGATAGTCAAACATTATCCGCATTGAAGCGTTATAAAAATAACGGAGATTTACCCGAAGTGCTTAAATTTAGCGGACAATCGGATATGCAAAGCAGATTAAAAACAATCATTGAAAACTATAAAGGTTTTAATATTGGTGTGCTATTTCCGTTCCAAAATCAGGTTGAAAACTATCATTCAATAATATCAGGCTTTGGCTTTGAGTGTTCTAAATATTATTCTGAAATGTCCGAAGCAGAAAAATCCAAAACCGAAAATGACCTAAAAAGCATTTTAGTTACAACCTTTATCTCTGCAAAAGGAATGGAGTTTGATATTGTGATTATGCCCGAGTTTGACAGCATGAGAGATACAGATGAAGCCAAAAGACAGGCTTATGTCGGTTGCACACGAGCCAAAAATAGGTTAGTCATTATGTACACAGGCAGCAAGCCTTCTATTTTGAACAATTTTCCGAGTGATACTTACGATACAGGAGATTTGTTTTAGTAATTTTGCCAATATTCAATTACGAAATAATGATGAAAATACATACAGAGCAAGAACTCAAATTAATGAGTGATACAGAGATTCAACAAATTGCAAAAAGTTTGGGTATCGCCGTTAAGAGCAACTCAAAAACAGAGATATTGATTAAGAAGATTTTAGAGAAACAAAATCCGTCTAAAAATGCTAGCGATAATGCTCCGATACAACCTGAAAAGCAATTTGATTCACTTTCCAATATTACTTCTAAAAAGCAGATTGAAAGCATAATTGAAGTATCAATAAATCAATTCATTATCCAAATTAACAAGTCTAACCTGTTAGACTATTTTGGAAGTGCTTTGATATATCCGGTGAATTACGAAACAAGAGAGTTGGCAAGAAGCCAACGCACTAAGGATATTCAGCACTTTTCACCCAATCATTTACTCATTTCAGAC
Organism: uncultured Bacteroidia bacterium; assembly: GCA_938005475.1. GTDB lineage: Bacteria > Bacteroidota > Bacteroidia > J057 > CALLMJ01 > CALLMJ01. The sequence continues at coordinate 4,383 of CALLNY010000066.1, forward strand.
GGCTTTACCGATGAGCCTAACGAGCAACAAGTTTTGATAGAAGTCGCTTTAACCGATTTTGATAAACAAAATTTAGAAAGACTTCACGAAGTGGTTTATCTTTTGCCCTATCCTTTACCTATATCCCGTGTAAACAAAATTTATTTTGCAAGTAAGGAAAGCCAAGAGAATAGTATTGCGTCAGCTAAAACATTTCAAGATGCTTTTTTACCAACTCATTTGTTTGATGTTTGGACTGAAACTATTGAAAACAGAGCTAATATAGTTCGTGAACTTCAAGCATCTCAAATCACTGAAAACAAAAACCTTAAAACAGACAGCCAAGATAAGTTTAATAGAATTTTAGGTATGTTAGCGTTTATGAAAAATGCTGAACTATACTATGCTAACGAAACTAACGAATTGGCAATTTACAGCGACAAATATTTTAAACTATTAAAAGAAATAAATCCTTTCTTTGATAGACCTGAAATCGGAATATTGGATAAAGCGAATTTGCCATTTTACTCAACTCTTATTACACCTAAAAACAGTACAAACGATACCTTGCGAAAAATTGTCAATGCAATTTATGATAATGAAACTTTCCGTAAAGATATATTTAAACAACTTTTAGGTACACCAACCGAAGAAGTACAAAATGCCTTCAAACTCTTGGTTAGTGACAAAACATTAGAATCCTTACAAGCAATTGACCAATTGAAACCGCCAGCACCAGAATTAACATTACTTGCTTTCTTGTTTCGTTTCCGAGACAAAGAAGGTAGTGATAAATATGCCTTAAAAGAGCAACTACCTGATTTAATCAATAGAAAAAAACTAAAAACGACAAAAACATACAGTAGAGCAAGCATTGTTTTGGCAGTTTTAGGTTTGTATTATGGTTACAGAAGTTTGCCAAAAGATGAAGAGATTAAGTTAAATGACAGTTATTTTGCTTCGTTTAGCGAAAATGGGAAATTCAATATTAAGTACAAACTTAATAATTTACTTGACAGAATAACTATTGAAAGTGTATATCAATTTTGTTTTTGGGATAATCAAAAAAACTCTTTTGATTTTTTGAAAGACGACAAAACATTTTTTAAGTATGAACTTAATGAAGGTTACTCAGACGAAAAAACATTTTCTATTATTGAAAACTATCCAATAATAAGAATTTCAAAACACCACTCAGAGCCTAATAAAAGGGTTAAAAATCAAACTATGGGTATGTGGGCAAAAATTAAATCATTCATTGATTTCTTAAAGAAAAATGGCTTAGCACAAGGTGAAGTAACTTTTGATACTACGGAATTTGACGTTTGGCTTCACAATTACCCAAGTACCGACTTAGAAAAACTACTTGCAGAACTTCAAACATTGCAACAAAATGAACCTACAAATAATCAGGGATAATTTACTTTCTGCAAGTTCTGCAAGTGAACTAATTAACTTCATTCAAACCAATAGGAATGAAATTGAAAGTTATTTTGTTTCGTTAACCGATGAACAAATAGAAGAGGATAAGTTTGATTTACAATCGGTTTGTTTAGATTTTATCAATTCGGCAATATATCAGCAAAATAAATCAAATCCTGATTTCATAGAGATTGTCACACTATTCGCTGAACTATTTGAAAAAATCGGCTTTTATGGTGCTATTGCGATTATTCGCACCAATCTACCAAAAGATAGTTCAATTAGGCACCGACTTAATGCAGTTTATTTATATACACGTATTGGCAGCAATAACGAGTATGTTGAAAAATTTAGTGAAATCTTAGAAGCACTTGATAAAGCACAAAATTTTGCAGAAGTTGATTATACAGGGCAGGTAATACAAGACACCATAAACTATTATTTACTTGGAAAAAAGGCTTTTGAAGATGCAAAACAAAACGAACTCTTAGTTGATTTTAAGGCACTTTTCAATTCACCTCAATCTAAGCAAAAGTTTAAGTTTCTTAATCATCCAACATTCAAACAATACTTAGACGGATATATTACAGAGAAAATATTTGTTGAACTAATTGCGGAGAAAGTTTATGTGCCATCTGCAATAACTCAACAAATTTTTCAAGATTTAATAATTGACCGTATTAATACATCGGGCTATTTACAAAAATATAGTAATGATGAAATAAGGGCAGATATTTTAAATTATGGTAGGGCTGATTTTACCGAAGCATACAAAGACCTAACCCCATACGATAGAGTACAACTCTATTGCTATTTCAATATGCGAAAGCATTTTTTCACAACCTATGCAGTTTATGAAAAAGTATTCAAAACCCTAAACAGTAATGTGTTTCAAAAAAACAAAGAATTAGTCTTTATAGATTTTGGTTGTGGTCCTCTTACAAGCGGTTTAGCCTTAGCAAGTCTTTACTATGATAATGAAAATGAGCCAATTTCAATCCGATATATCGGTATAGATATTGCAGAAAGTATGCTTGAAAAAGCAAAGGAATTTTCAGAAACGGAACTTTTTAGCCCCAATTCAGAGTTTAACTTTTACAGCAACTGGGATTTAGTGCCTGACAGTGTAGTAGCGGAAATTACGCAAAATGATTCTTTTGTGATTTTTAATGCTTCTTATCTGTTTGCGAGTAGTTCGTTAGACGAGATAAGCCTTGCATCATTTGTTAATAAAATTACATCATACTTGACAAAGAAAGCCTATTTTGTATTTCAAAATCCTGATAGAGCAGATAGGAACGAAAAATACAAAAAGTTTAAGAAATATGTATCACATCAAATTGAAACAAGTAACACACAGAGAATTTACTATAAAAACAACTCAAATTCTACGTTTGAGCCATCAAGTGAAGTTGTAAATTATGAAATTCTATCACTTTAACACTTACGACAATGCAAATATCATTATTTGACGGCCCTGAAGCAGAAAAAAAGAATTCGGTAATTAACCCGAAAACACTTAATGACTTGACATTATTGTCAAAGATTAAAGGTTTGTCGTATGTTCCTGAGTACATTACAGAAGAAGAACACCAATCATTTTGGCAGTCTGTAAATGCTGAAAATTGGTTAGGAGATTTAAAAAGACGAGTACAGCATTACGGCTATAAATACGACTATAAAGCCCGTTTTATAGACTATTCAATGAAAATTGGCGAACTACCTGAATGGGTAACACCACTCGCAAAGAGACTATATCAAGAAGGATATATGCCTGCAATACCCGACCAACTAATTGTAAACGAATACAAGCAAGGACAAGGAATTGCAAGCCACGTTGATTGCGAGCCTTGCTTTGGAGATACAATTGTTTCATTAAGTTTAGGTTCTACTTGCATAATGGAATTTACCAACAAGAAAACAAGAGAAAAAATTGAAGTCTTTTTAGAGCCAAGAAGTTTAGTAGTCCTAAAAGATGATGCCCGATACTTGTGGGCACACGGAATTACAGGGAGAAAATGCGACTACTTTAATGGATTAAAGTACAAAAGAAAAATACGCATTTCATTGACTTTCAGGAATGTAATACTGAATAGTTGTGCGATGAAAAAATAAAAACATCGTGCAACATTGCATTTTTGGTAAGGGCAGATGTGGTAAATTGAAACATTTGTACTTTCTATTCGTTTTTGTCCATGTGGAAACCTTAGCCACGCCCTGCACAAATGCTAAATGGAGTAAAACTCACAGGTGCTGGCATATAGCCAATAACAGAACCCATTTAACAGAGTTATTTCGCGTATTTAAGGGCAAAGCTTACCTAAATACCGAAGCATTGTTTGTGGATAAGACAAAACAAAAAACATCAATTAGCTCTAGCGAAACATCTAAAATAATTGCCGTACCTAATCCGGAATACGTTAAAAAAATAAATGAATTTTAACACAAAGCTATGCTAAGTTTAATATATGCCTGCGGCTTGAGAAGAAGTGAACTATTAAATTTAAAAATTTCGGATATTGATAGTAAAAGGCACTTACTAATAATAAAAAATGCGAAAAGCAAAAAAGATAGAGTTGTGCCTATTTCTGACAAATTGATTAATATGTTACGTGAATATTACAAGGCTTACCGACCTAAAATATGGTTGTTTGAAGGGCAAATACCATCAGAACAGTATAGCTAAAAAAGCTTACAAAGTGTTTTAAAAAACGTGTTGCAAAAAACAAAAATAAATAAACCGGCTACATTGCATTGGCTAAGACATTCATACGCTACTCATTTATTAGAATCCGGTACCGATTTACGATATATACAGGAATTATTAGGTCATAAAAGTTCAAAAACAACCGAAATTTATACCCATGTAACAGAAAAAAGTCTTCAAAAAATAAAAAGTCCGTTTGATGATTTGTAAAATTTGTTTTAAATTTGTTATGGTAAAATAAGACGAAAAAAAACAGACCTATCTTCCATTTTTGGAAATATTAGGATGATTTTATGAGATATATAAGTAAGTTATAGACAATGGTAAAAAACGACATCGGTAACAGGACACGGGGTTGCGAGACGACAACTGAACATCTGTTAACTTATATACATTTGGACTGTCGACACGCAAGCCGACAGAAAAAAGATTTAATTTTTGCGCCAACTCACTTTAAAAAAAAGAAAATGCCGTCACAAAATTTTTTGTCAAAGTTTTTTAGTAAAGTACAATTTGTAAATTTACCTCTTCGTTCCTTCGGGAGTCAAAGAGCAAAAGCCCGACCTAATCAAAAACATTCGCCAAAAAAATTTCCAAACACACAAAAGATAATAATTTTTAATAAAAAAAATAATATGAAATCAAAATTATTATTAACAACGTTGCTCGCTTTTATCAGTTT
>CALLNY010000067.1 GCA_938005475.1 uncultured Bacteroidia bacterium
GAAGAAAGTTCTAAATCAAGGATGGGTAGTTCAAGGATGGCTTGGAGCAAGATTTTAGCACTTTTTTTGTCTTGCATCAAGTATTTAAAGACGGCATCGTAGATGGGATTAGCGATAAGCATATTGCAAAGATAGAGAAAAAGAAATTGCATAATTGATGTTTAAGAAGAATTAGGTAAAATTGATTATTGAGTTATTATAATACTATTATTTCGAGAGGAGCTATCAGTAAGATAGTTGTTTAGAAAGTTTAGTTGCAATAGATGTTTTGGAGCTACAACTTATTTCGGTGCGTTTCGCTATGGTTAGCAAGCTCTATCTTCGAGGTTTACATTGGTTTATTCAGGAAACAACTTATATTAATTAAATCGTGCCATAATAATTATATTTTATTATCTTTGCGTCAATGGAGATTACTCGTTTTAATATCAGCCAAATTTTACTAGAAAAAGAAGCTGTAAAAATTGATACACAAAACTTAATTCGTTGGAGTTCAGGCATATTATCACCAATCTATTGTGACAACCGCAAAATATTATCTTTTCCGAAAGAAAGAAAAATCATAGTCCAATCTTTTGTGGAAAAAATTAAAGCCTTAAAATTAGAATTTAATTGCATAGCAGGTGTTGCTACAGGTGGAATTGCTTGGGGAGCCTTCGTTGCTGATTTTTTTGATTTACCTTTTGTGTATGTTCGTTCTGAACCTAAAAAACATGGATTAGGAAATCAAATTGAAGGTTTTCTGCCTGTTAATTCTAAGGTAATTGTTATTGAAGATTTAATTTCCACGGGCAAGAGTAGTTTAAACGCTTGTTTAGCTTTACAAGCCCGAGGAGCTCAAATTCAATACTTAATCAGCATTTTTCAATATGGTTTTGCCCAAGCAAAGATACATTTTCAAGATCATCAAATCCCTTTTTGTTCGTTAACCGATTTTGAAACTTTAATTCAGAATATGAACTTCTCTGAATCTCAAAGAAAATGGCTACTTGATTGGATTCAAAATCCATCTAAAAATTGCTAATTCTCTGAATAATAAAAAAATTATCCACTGTTAATATGTGATTGGATATCTATCTTTTTGAATATTAGTAAATTATCAATTATACGTTCTAATTGAAAGTGTTGAAAAGTCCATAATTTTTTGGTAAAATATTGAATACTAATTATTTTTGAACAATGCTAAAAACAAAATTTCTTCGCTTTTGGTTGTACTTTGGGGTAATGGTATTGATACAATGTCAAAATTATTTATTTGCTCAAAAATATGAAGAAATTGAATTGAAACTTGCCCAATCAGTATATTTAGACAGAAGAGACCCCGTAACTGGTGGTATTTATATTAACTTTCCCAATTTACAAAAAAGAAAACCAATAAAAAATAAAGATAGCAAATTTTTAGAATATGAAGCATTTTATTATTATAACCCAAAAGAACTCAAAAAAATCAAACAAGCAGAATCTCAACAAAATCTAGAAGAATTAGAAAAATTACTATTTGATTATATTCAAAACTTTGGTATCAAAAATTTTAAATTAGATGTGGATTTGATATGGAAATATGCCCAACTGATGGAATTAAAAAATGATACCATTAGAGCACTGTATTTTTATAATTTAGCTCTTAAGAATCATTCTAAATACTATGACCCCGTAAAACTGCATTTTGACAGACTGAAAGAGAAAGTAAAATCAGAGTATGTAGATTTAGATTTGTATTATAAGATAGTACAAGCAAGATCGAGAATTGATACGTTGATACCCCCGAAAGGAGTTTTATTGAAAATGGGGGACAACATCAATTCTATTTATCCCGAGTATGCCCCATTCATGCACCCCAATAATAAACTTATGATTTTTACTTCCAAACGTTCGCCTATGGCAATGGTCGCTGGAATGGACTATGAGCAACACGAAGATATTTATTACGTTATGCAAGACTACCAATTCGGTGGTTGGACTATAGCAGAACGGTTTACTGATGAAATTAACAGCCGTTTCAATGAAGGTTCTGCTTGCTTGAATTTAGAAGGAAATCTCTTGATTTTCTCACGTTGTAACTCTCCTGATAGCTACGGAATTTGTGATTTATACTCCGCTGAATTTATTGATGGTAAATGGCAAAATGTAAAAAATTTAGGTCCTAATGTGAATACTTCCGCATGGGAATCTCACCCCAATTTATCCCCTGACGGTAAAACTTTATATTTTTCTTCTAATCGGGGAGATGGTTTTGGGCGTTGTGACATATGGAAATCAGAACTACTACCCAATGGAGAATGGAGCAAAGCTCAAAATTTAGGTCCTACTATCAACACCCTAGAAGATGAAGTATCCCCTTATTTTCATAGTATCAATAACACCTTATATTTTAGCTCTACAGGCCATATGAATAGCTTTGGTGGTTTTGATATTTTTAAGGCTCGTTGGTTAGATAACCACTTTGAAGAACCACGCAATCTTGGACCCCTTGTCAATACCCCCAAAGATGAATATTATTTTTCCATTGACGGTAAAGGTGAAAAAATCTTTTATGCCCATCAACAAGAAAAACCAGCTAATAATTTTGATATTTTTTCTTTTCCCATGCCCATGGGGGCAAGACCGGACGCTATCACCACCCTATCCGGTTATCTCGTCGATTCCGTGACCCAAAAACCCCTGAAAGGTATCATTATTGCCATAGACTTAGAGCAAGGTATTGAAATTGAACCTAAAATCCTTAATCCCTACGGTTATTTTGAGTTTGAACTCATCAATCAAAGAAAATATCAATTACTCGTCATTGGAGACCATTTACTTCGTATTAAAGAAGATAAACCGCTATCCGCAGACTCTAACTTTTATCTGATTGCTCAAGCTATAAAAAATGAAAAACCTATCGTATTTGATGCCCTCGAATTTGAAAAAAATAAAGCCGAAATCACCGAAGACATTGCTTATAAATTAGATTACCTCGTCGAATTCTTAAAAAAATATCCTTTTTGCCGTATTAAAATTTCTGGGCATACAGACGCCGAAGGTGATGACCAATACAACCAAAAACTTTCTTTGTTAAGAGCTGAAAATATTAAAGACTATATCCAAGAACATACCGGTATCATTGATGATAATATTATTACCACGCAAGGCTACGGAAAAACTCAACCCTTGTACCCTAATGATACCGAAGAAAATCGCAGAAAAAACCGTAGAGTAGAATTTGAAATTACCATTGACCCCCAGTATAAAGATGAGTTCTTGACCCCTTTTCTGCCTTTTTTAACAGATACAAGCTCTAAAATTAAAATTCAAATTGGTATTGATAAAGAATTTGATTTGTTCAGTGATGAAGAAGACCTAGAAATGGAACAAGAAAAACAAAAACAACAAAATAATCCCTCTCCTAACAACAATTTGCCTGATTCTGATAAAAATTCTTCTAATCTCGATCTTGAAGATGTAGAAGATAATGATTGGGAAGACGTTCAAGAGGATAAAGAAATTATAGAAGATACCCCCCATGATAACCTTCCAGATAACGAGGAAAATGACCATGAGATAGATGATCATGAAGAAATGGAAAAAGAAAACGAATTTAATTTAGAAATAGACGATAATTTATACGAAGACGACGATTTCACAACTGATGATGATTTAGAACTTGAAGACAAAGAAGAGGACAATTTAGAATAAGATTTTGTAATTAAATTGTATACCTTTAATTTTGTCCCTTGGAATACAATGAAATATACAACAATTGACTCACAATTATTTATTAACAATCGCCATAAATTTATTCAAGAACTTAAGCCCGATTCTTTGGCAGTTTTTTATTCAAATGATTTACTACCTGTAAATGCAGATGCCCATTACCCTTTTTCTCAGAATAGCAACTTTTTTTGGTTAACAGGGATAGACCAAGAAGAATGTATTTTATGGTTATTTCCAGATTGCCCAAGAGAAGAGTTTAGGGAAATTTTGTTTATTCGTAAAACCAATGAACACATCCAAATTTGGGAAGGATGGAAATACTCAAAAGAAGAAGCTTACCAAGCATCAGGCATAAAAAATATTCGCTATTACGAAGAATTTAACTCCCTATTTTTACAAGCCATTGGTTTCTGCGAAAATATTTACTTAGATTTTAATGAGCACCCACGAAATACTTTATTCTATGCTACACCAGCCCATCAATTAGCATACCAAATTCAAAAACAATTTCCTGCTCATAAGATTCAACGTGCTAACCCTATTCTCGCTTATTTACGTTCTATTAAATCTCCACAAGAAATAGCATTGCTCAAGAAAGCAATTGAAATTACAAAGAAAGCTTTTTTGAGAGTATTAAAGTTCATTAAACCGGGAGTTTACGAGTACGAAATCGAAGCGGAAATATTACATGAGTTTATTCGTAATCGTGCCACTGGACCTGCTTACGGTTCTATCATAGCTACCGGGCGTAATGCTTGTGTATTACATTATGTTTTAAATAATGCTATGTGTCAAGAGGGGGAGCTCATCTTAATGGATTTTGGCGCTGAATATGCGAATTATTCCGCAGATTTAACGCGTACCGTTCCCGTGAATGGGAAATTTTCAAATCGCCAAAAAAAAATTTATAACACAGTTTACTATGTAATGCAAGAAGCAAAAAAATTATTAGTTCCCGGCAAAGATAACATCTATTCCTATCACCAAAAAGTAGGTCAAATTATGACCGAAAAACTACTTGAAATCGGACTATTGAAATCAGAAGATCTAAAAAATCAAAATCCAGACTGGCCAGCCTACAAAAAGTACTTTATGCACGGCACCTCCCACTATCTAGGATTGGATACCCATGACGTTGGCTTTATGCATAAAACTTTTCAGCCAGGTATGGTATTTACTTGTGAACCAGGAATTTACATTTTAGAAGAAAACCTGGGAATAAGATTAGAAAATAATATTCTTATCACAGAGAATGGTAATCAAGATTTGATGGAAGATATTCCATTAGAAATTGATTTAATAGAGCATTTTATGAACTCTTAATTTAGAATCGTTCTAAATTTTAGGAAAAGATAGGAATTTTTTTTTAAGTTTGAACAAAATTTTAATTTTGCGTTGTTTATAAAATAAAATAAAAAAATGGATACAACCAAACAAGTACCAGGTCTATTAGCGGCCTCTATCGGAAGAAAGATTGTAATGGGAATAACAGGGTTATTTCTATGTACTTTCTTAATTGCTCATTTATCTGGTAATCTTTTATTATTAAAACCTTTGTTTGACCCAAACGACGGCGGCAAAGCGTTTAATGAATATGCAGAGTTTATGTCCAAAAGCCCATTAGTAAGAATACCGGAAATACTTATGTTTATTGGTTTTATTGTTCACATTGGTTTGGCGGCAAAACTTACCTCCCAAAATCGTAATGCAAGACCGCAAGGTTATGTCTTTCAAGCTAATGATGGTAAAACTTCTATTTTCTCAAAGTACATGGGCGTTACAGGTTCTATTGTTCTCATTTTTTTACTCATACATCTGTACTCGTTCTTTATCAAACATCGTATTATCGGAACCGAAGAAACCATGTATGACACAGTAAAAATTGCTTTTTCCAATCCCATTTACGTAATTTTCTATGTAGTAGCTCAAATATTGTTAGCTTTACATTTAAATCATGGCTTTCAAAGTGGTTTTCAATCTCTTGGATTAAAGAAAAATCCTAAATGGAACGCTCTAATCAATAAAACTGGACTATGGTTTAGTATTTTGATACCTTTAGGTTTTGCGATAATTCCGATAATTATGTATATCCAATCAATAGCTTAAAATAAAATTTTACAAAGATGGCGAAATTAGATTCAAAAATACCCGAAGGAGATATTGCTACAAAATGGTCAAAGTACAAATCAAAAATTAAAATTGTAGCACCCCACAATAAACGAAAATACAAGGTTTTAGTGGTAGGAAGTGGTTTAGCGGGAGCATCAGCGGCGGCAAGTTTAGCGGAATTAGGTTATAATGTACATTGTTTTTGTTACCAAGATAGCCCGAGACGTGCGCACTCTATTGCGGCACAAGGGGGTATTAATGCCGCTAAAAATTATAGGAACGATGGAGACTCCGTCTTTAGATTGTTCTATGATACTATCAAAGGGGGTGATTTTCGTGCCAGAGAAGCCAATGTTTATAGATTAGCAGAAGTTTCTGTTAACATTATAGACCAATGCGTAGCACAGGGTGTTCCTTTTGCAAGGGAGTATGGTGGTTTGTTAGATAATCGCTCTTTTGGGGGTACCCAAGTTTCTAGAACATTTTATGCGGCAGGACAAACTGGGCAACAGTTATTACTAGGGGCATATCAAGCCTTATCTCGCCAAATCAATATGGGAACTGTTAAAATGCACCCCCGAAAAGAACTTCTAGAAATTGTTGTCATTGATGGTAAAGCTAAAGGCATTATTACACGAGATCTAGAAAATGGTAGAATAGAAAGGCACTTTGGTCATGCGGTTCTTTTAGCAACGGGCGGTTACGGTAATGTGTTTTATCTTTCTACGAACGCAAAAAATTCTAATGCTACAGCCATATTTCGTGCTTATAAAAAAGGAGCTTGCTTCGGTAACCCTTGTTTTACACAAATTCACCCTACCTGTATTCCCGTATCAGGAGACTACCAATCAAAACTAACCTTGATGTCAGAATCTTTAAGGAATGATGGTAGAGTATGGGTACCTAAAAACAAAGGAGATCAACGCCATCCCAATCAAATACCTGAAGATGAAAGAGATTATTATTTAGAGAGAAGATACCCCGCATTTGGAAATTTAGTTCCACGTGATGTTGCTTCCCGAGCCGCTAAAGAACGATGCGATGCCGGTTATGGGGTGGGTCCATCCAAAATGGCTGTCTATTTAGATTTTGCTTCTGCTATAATGCGTTACGGAAAAATTGAAGCCAATAAATTAAAATTAGATAATCCTACTCATGAACAAATTAAAGAGTTAGGAAAAGGGATTATAAAAGAAAAATATGGTAACTTATTTGAGATGTATGAAAAAATTACCAATGAAAACCCTTATGAAGTTCCTATGAGGATATATCCTGCAGTTCATTATACAATGGGTGGTTTATGGGTAGACTATAATTTAATGACTACTATACCGGGGCTTTATGCGTTAGGAGAAGCTAATTTCTCTGACCATGGTGCCAACCGTTTAGGTGCTTCTGCTTTGATGCAGGGTCTTGCAGATGGTTATTTTGTCATTCCTTACACTATTGGAGATTACCTTGCTGATGAGCCAACGACTGAGATTTCTACTGACCACCCAGCATTCGTGGATGCAGAAAATGCTGTAAGAACAAGAATTACTAATCTTCTGTCTATCAATGGAAACCGAACAGTAGATGAATTCCATAGAGCACTAGGAAAAATTATGTGGGATTATTGTGGTATGGCAAGAAATAAAGAAGGTTTAGAGTACGCTCGCAATGAAATCAGAAAACTACGCGAAGAATTTTGGAAAGATGTAAAAGTACTCGGAAAAAACGAAACTTTTAATCAATCCTTGGAAAAAGCTGGAAGAGTTGCTGATTTTTTAGAGTTAGGAGAACTTATGGTGATAGATGCGTTACATCGTAATGAATCTTGTGGAGGACATTTTAGAGAGGAATATCAAACTCCTGAAGGAGAAGCTTTGAGAGATGATGAGAATTATTGTTATGCGGCGGCATGGGAATATGCGGGAGAAAATAATGAACCTATTCTAAATAAAGAACCTTTAACTTTTGAATACGTTAAATTAACCCAAAGAAGCTATAAATAATTCAAGTTATGCGTACAATGAAATTAACACTCCATATATGGAGACAAGAGAATAGAAATGCACAAGGGCGTATGGAAACTTACCTATTAGACGGTGTTAACGAACATATGTCCTTTTTAGAGATGTTAGATGTCTTAAATGAAAAACTCATAAAAGAGGGTAAGGATCCCGTAGCATTTGACCACGATTGCAGGGAAGGAATTTGCGGTTCTTGTGGTATGGTTATCAATGGTAGGGCACACGGTCCTTGGTACAGAACTACTACCTGTCAGTTGCATATGCGTGAGTTTAAGGATGGCGATGAAATTTATATTGAACCTTTTCGTGCGGCGGCTTTTCCTGTAATTAAGGATTTAGTAGTGGATAGGTCTGCATTTGATAGAATTATCCAAGCAGGTGGTTATATTTCTGTAAATACAGGTGGTGTACCCGATGCTAATACTATACGAATTGGAAAAGAAACAGCAGAACAAGCTTTCGCAGCGGCTACTTGTATTGGCTGTGGTGCATGTGTAGCAACCTGTAAAAATGCCTCTGCTATGCTTTTTGTAAGTGCAAAAATTGCTCATTTAGGATTGTTACCCCAAGGGCAACCAGAACGTATGCAAAGAGTATTGAATATGATTGCACAAATGGATAAAGAAGGATTTGGTAATTGTACTAATACAGGAGCTTGTGAGGTCGAGTGCCCTAAAGGAATTTCGTTAGTTAATATAGCAAGAATGAACAGTGATTTTTTGATGGCTCAATTAAAATAAAAAAAATTTTTTTGTATAAAAAAATTTCTTATATTTGTGCCATGAAACTACAAAATATGTTAAACATAAAATTCTGGACGATTAGTATCTTATTATTCTTTAGCTTAGCTAAGTCGCAGGTGAGTAAGACTTATATATCATTAGGTCCCTCACTAGGTGCTACTAATTACAAAGGGGATTTAGATGATGATTTTACGTTGCGCTTCACCAAGCCGGGTTTAGGGTTTGTTTTTAATTATCACTTTCATCCTAACTTTAGAATGAGACTTTCCTATTTCCATGGTTGGATGGGAGCGGCAGACTCTGTATCCAAAAATTTTGCTAGAAATTGGAGAAATCTCAGTTTTCGCTCACGAATCGATGAATTTTCTGCTCAACTTGTCTATGATTTATTAGGCTCCTCTCGAAGACCCAAATATAGACCACAATATACACCTTATCTTTTCGCTGGCGTTGCAGTTTATAATTTCAATCCTCAGGCAAAACTGGATGGAAAATGGTATAACCTTCACGACTATGGAACCGAAGGTCAAAAATTACCAGGTGCTACTAATAAATATTCTTTAACTCAAATATCAATTCCCGTTGGATTAGGTTTTAAATACAAATTAAACAATTATTGGGATTTAGCACTTGAAATGGGAATTCGTAAATTATTTACTGATTATTTAGATGATGTCAGTGATCAGTACGTAAATCCTAATGACTTACTTGCAACAGGTGGACCCATAGCGGTTAAATTAGCAGATAGAAGTAAGTATACTCAACAGGGTAGCAGTGGTTATGCAGCCAAAGATATCAGAGGTTTTAAACAACAAAACGACTGGTATATTTATACAGGCTTCATATTAACAAGAATTATTGATGGTGGTAATAAATGTCCTAAATTTCAATAGATTTAGTAGCATAAGATTTAGTAGCATAGTTTAGAATATTTTAAAAGCTAAATAAGTTAAATAACCCCTGTATGTACCGAAACTATTCCTGTATGTACCGAAACTATTATAGTTTTGGTACATATATTTTTTCATAGGATTGGTGAGCTTGCCCAGTCATGCTGAACCCTTTCAACGACCTTGGGTAGATGAGCAGGCTGGTTGTTGTACCAAGTCATTGTCATTTCATAACTTAAGACTATGAAGAGTTTGCCGAAGCAAGGATAGTGAGACAGCAAAGTTTTTTTCTCTGTTTTTCTCAGTGTTTTTATACAGCATAGAGATGCATAGAGATATACAGAGGCTAGTTTTTTCTCTGTGTTCTCCGTGGTTAGTTTTTTACAAAGGGTACGCTCTTCAAGCTACTCAATGACCGTGAGTGAAGGTTCATTCGAACTACTCAATGGTCATTTAGGTACATTCACTTTGCTCATTAGTCAATGACCATGAGGAACTGGGGGTGGCTGAGTAGGCGTAGCCGTATCGAAGCCACCGTATTAGAAAAAGGTCATTTCGGTACGGAAAAGCCTACTCAATGGTCGTTTCGGTATGCTCGCTTTGCTCGCTACTCAACGACCGCGTTTCGGTACGCTTCGCTATGGTTGGTGAGCTTGCCGAAACCACTCAACGACCGCGTTTCGGTACGCTTCGCTATGGTTGGTGAGCTTGCCGAAACCACTCAACGACCGCGTTTCAAAACGCTTCGCTATGGTTGGTGGGCTTGCCGAAACCACTCAACGACCGCGTTTCAATACGCTTCGCTATGGTTGGTGGGCTTGCCGAAACCACTTAATGACCGCGGTACGTTCGGGCGTTGAGTAGGCGTAGCCGTACCGAAACGCCCTGTTATTTCTCTTCTATTATTTTTACCTCCTCCTCCGTAAACTCATTGTGCTGATAAATCGGCTGATCTATTTCACGCTCCCAGTGGGCGGTCGTTTCGGTACGATGAGGAACGGTCATTTCGGTACGCTCGCTTTGCTCGCTACTCAATGACCGCGTTGCGATGTTACTCAATGACCAATTATTAGCTATTCTCTTTCTTCCATATTTTCCTCGCCAGTAAAGGTAAATCGTCATAACGTCCTTCAATCAGTGCCTGTTTTTTCCTCCGACTCCAACCCTGTACCTGTTTTTCACGATAAAATGCTTCATCAATACGCTCGTATTCTT
>CALLNY010000068.1 GCA_938005475.1 uncultured Bacteroidia bacterium
AAATGATGGTTTTGTAGGTAACAATGGTGGAAATATAGGATTTTGGACTAATGGCGTTGGTTGGAGTGCTTTACAAATCGTAAAAGCAACGGGTAACGTAGGGATTGGAACAGCAGGACCCGACGCATCTGCTATTTTAGATATTAATTCAAACAACAGAGGCGTTTTGCTACCTCGTATGACCACAGCACAAAGAGATGCAATCCCCGTTTCAACTGCAAGACAAGGGCTTTTAATTTATAATACTGATAGACAATGCTTTGAATATTTTGATATAAGTGCTAATCCTTTAGGAACAGGAGGTTTTTGGAATAGCTTATGCGACCATTGTGACCAGGTAGTAGTCATCAGTACTAATCAAACAGGTTTTAACTTAAATAGTTATATTGGAGGTTCAAGAGCAATAACGTATTGTGTATATATACAAAATGGTGTAACTCTCCAAGCGGCGTGGAATGGTGGTTGGTCTGGAGCAAATGGGAACCCTGGTTTCAATGCCACCACAATGGTAGCCGGTTCAAAAGTAATTTTGTATAATAGAGGAAATATTTTAGCAGGAGGTGGCAACGGTGGACAAGGTGGTATAGAAAATGATGGAATTTGTGATGATGATTATAATGGGGGAAATGGTGGTGCAGGTGGTCATGCCATTGTTACCAATGTTAATGTTCCAGTGGTTACATATAATTACGGCACTATTCGAGCAGGTGGTGGCGGAGGTGGTGGCGGACGTGGGGGCTGTTGTTCTGCTGGCGGCGGTGGAGGTGGAGGTGCGGGTACGCCTGCTGGATCAGGTGGAGCAGGAAATACCGCTAGATGTGCAAGAGGTTTTATATGCGGTTGCACAAATGTAGGCACTTCTACAGCAGGAAATACCGGTACAGCATTATTTGGAGGTACGGGTGGTAATCATGGATGCTCTGGTTCTGGTTGCATTGGTTCTGGTAGTGGTTGTGGTAGCCCTGGTGGAGCAGGAGGAAATCCTGGTATTGCAGGAAATAATGGCTCAACGGTCAATGGTTGTTGTGGTAGTGGTTGTACAGCAGGATGGGGTGGTGCGGCTGGTTTAGCACTTAGAGGCAATGGCTCCGGTTCCAGCATAACTAATATTAGTGGTACTGTAACAGGTGGTGTT
Organism: uncultured Bacteroidia bacterium; assembly: GCA_938005475.1. GTDB lineage: Bacteria > Bacteroidota > Bacteroidia > J057 > CALLMJ01 > CALLMJ01. The sequence goes on from CALLNY010000068.1 coordinate 1,136, forward strand.
CAACCTTAAATCAAAATGTTTTTTACCAATCAATCAGAAATTATTTTTCTGATTGATTTTTTTATTTAATTCATGGCTTAATTTAAAAATTATGAGAGTTTTTTTGTTGGCTTTAATTATACTTTTAGTTTGGATTTCCTTAGAAGCCCAAGAACAGCCTCAAAATCAAGATGTTATTTTATTTAATCCTTCTATGTTTGTTTCATCAAACTCTGAACGTGGAATTCCTTTTCGTACCCAAGAACAAATTGATAGTATGCAAATGGTTGCGCAAGGATATATGGTTTTTAACACCACTTCTGGTTGTTTAAATTATTATTTTGGAAAATCTTGGTTTCAATTATGTGGTGAATGTATCCCTAAACCACAAATCCCCAAAATAGATAGTATCTTTTCCAAAGGGAGTAGAATTTTTATTTATTTTCAAAAAACTAAAATGGATTCATTAGAAGCTTTTTTAGGAAAGAAAAGATATGTTTCCGTTGAAAGTCCACTAGTGATGTATGTCAGGGAGCAAGTTACAAGTCCTGCCCAAATACAAATGATAGTTCATAATTCCTGTGGAAAGAAAGATACCACTCTTCAAATTCAAATTGAAGGCATGCAATCGCTATTTAGTCCTATATTAACCGAAGAAATGGATGGAAAAAAAATTCGTTATCGTAAATACGGAGATTGCAAATGGATGGTAGAGGATTATATTCTTGATAAACCTGCAATTCCGAAGTCCCCTTACTGGGTTTCTATGGAAAATAACAAAAATCCATGTCCCAAAGGATGGAGTATCCCAAAAGAAAAAGACTGGCTCAAACTATTATCAAATTTTGAGGGGAATTATTCTGCTTTATTTGAAAAACCTACTGATGAAAATCTCTCTATTGGTTTAAATAAAAATGGCATTTATTTAGTATCTGAAAAAAATATAGTTGCTCCAGGAACAGCTTCTTACTACGTAGGAGAAACGAAAGGGAAAAATCAAAAACTTATCAATATTACGGATAGTGGCTATTTAGTGCCAGATGAGGACCCTAAACTTTTTATGCTTCCATTACGATGCGTTCAATGCGAAAAGTAATCTTTTTTTGTTTATTTTGCAGTAATTTATGGAGCAATGGACAAATTTTATGCGAACAGTATACATCACTCAATGAGCAAGTATTGAAAAGTTTGATACAATATTTTCAGCGTTATGATTATCCTGAATTGAAAAGTCTTAATGGACGCATTATATTGTGTTACTTACAAAAAAAATTTAAACTATCTTTGCAGTTACCTGCTCATTTTTTAGATATTCCAAGAACTTATGAAGAGGATAAGCATGCCCATTACTATTTTATTTTGGTTAAGCCTAAATATACCCCTCGTAAGAAACAACTTTTACAGGATTATGCTCAAACTCATGATATTGAACATTTACTTTTATTTAGCTTGTATCCTGAAACACTTTCTTTTGACGAAGAATGTAAATACACTATATTACAACCCCTTGGTTATGACTCGTTTAGCATGCGTGCTATTTGCCATTTTAGTTTGGCTTATTATTGGTTAAAACAAAATAAGAATGTTAGACGATTAGAGCATATTCTTAAAATTTTTGAAAGTCATTTTGAAGAGTGGAAATTGTATTTAATAGAGGGTTTGAAATATGAAAAAGGTTACACGGATACAGGTATAGAAGGTTTGTTGGCATTCATTTTTATGGATAAATGGAATGAAATACCTCTTAAATCGTTAGAGGAATTTTGGTTTTATACCAGTAACGATGGAGGTTATCCATGGGATTTAGACAGTACAAGTAGTAATTTCCATGCTTCTTTGATTGCACTCTGGTTAGTTTGTGAATTAGAAAGATATTGTAAATAAATGGCAAAATAGATATTAGCTGCTTAAATCTTTTCTAAAATCATATTCTTAATGGCTTCTACCCATTGATTTTCTGCATTTAACGAATGTACCAAAGTCAGTTGTTCCCCTCCATTTTTTTTAAATATTTCTGCATATTCATAACCAATCTCAATGGTGGTTTCTAAACAATCGGCAACAAAAGCTGGTGAAAAAACTAATAATTTTTTAATTCCTTTTTTAGCTAAATCAATAATGGTAGGTTCAGCATAAGGTTGAATCCATGGATCTTTGCCTAATCTTGATTGAAAAGCAACCGTATAATTTTGAATATTCAATGCAGTCGCAATTTTTCTTGTAGTTTCGTAACATGTCGCTTCATAACAATAATAATTTTGTTCATTCCACTCGTTTTTACAATAATGCTCTTCACATAATTTGCCGTCTTGATAAACTTTATTTAACTGACGAACCGGTAAACCATGATAACTAAAAAGTACATAATCAAAATTTTGGTTTTCGGTATATTTTTTTCCGATATTTACCCATACATTAATAAAATGTTGATTATCAAAATATTGAGAAATAACTTGAAATTCAGGAATAACATACCATTTGGCTAAATGTTGTAAAGTTTCTTGAACAGCGGAACCGGTCGTTGAAGAAGCGTATTGAGGGAATAAAGGAAAAATTAGGATTTTTTGGTAACTCATTTTTTCCATTTCTTTTAAGATTTTGGGAATAGAAGGTTCTTGATAACGCATTGCCAAATGAACTCCATAATCTTGCTCAAGTGCATTTTGAAGTTTTTTTTCTAATTCTTTACCATAAAATAATAAAGGCGAACCTTCTTTTGTCCATAATTTTTGATAAGCTTTAGCGGATTTTCGAGAACGAAAAGGTACGATTATCCAATTTACTAAAAGCCATCTTGCAATAGGATTAATATCTATAACTCTGGGGTCATTTAAGAACTGATTGAGATATTTTGCTACATTCCAAGTAGAAGGACTTTTCGGGGTGCCTAGATTTAACAATAATATACCATATTTAGGTTTTTTGAGCATCTTTACGTAAGTAAAAAATTATATCAGTAACAGGTAAATCTTGAGTATAGTTCTTCAAACAAAAAACGATTTGTCCACGATGATATGAGGAATGGTTAAATAAATGGGTGAGAATTTCATAAATAGAATTAGTAAATTCTTCTCCTTTGGTATTTTTATAAGAAATTTTTTGAAAAAAATCATGAGTATTTTCTAAAAATTCAAGAAGTAATTGGTGATTTTGTTGCATTTGTAATTTACATTCTTCAACAGCTAAAACTTGCCAAGCATTTTGAATAGTTGGTTGAAGGGATAGTCTTTGAAGCCAGATGGTTTGAGCTGATAAAATGTGGCTAAATAACCTTAATATTTGTTGATCTCTTGGGGAATAATTTTGGATAGAATCCATAATCTTTTCGTTAGCCCAAGTTTCATAATGATATAGGGTCAAAAAATGTTCTTTCATGACAACAAAATTAATGGGTTTCTTAATTCAAATGAACAATTCATGTTGAAATATTCCAATAGGATTTAAAAATAGAGATTTTGAACAGAATTTTCGTTTAGGCTATAACTAAATGTTTTTAAATTGATTATGTAAGAGATATTGACATTTTGAAACCTATTTACAAAGGTTTATAGTTTGATTTATCTAAATGTTGAAAATTTATTTTCTGATGTTTAGTCAGGATTATTTAAAGGATTGGTCATTGAGTAGGCGTAGCCGTACCGAAATGACCATTTTTCATGGGAAATCGGTTGTTTCGGTATGTTCGCTTCACTCACTACTCAACAACCGAATATATACATAAGGATTGGGCATTGAGTAGGCGTAGCCGTACCTGTGGGCATTGAGTATGCGTAGCCGTACCGAAATGACATTTTTCGTGGGAAATCGGTTGTTTCGGTATGTTCGCTTCACTCACTACTCAACAACCGAATATATACATAATGTTTTAA
>CALLNY010000069.1 GCA_938005475.1 uncultured Bacteroidia bacterium
TTAAAGATAATACACTATCTACGCATACTTGCTTTGTGATATCCGGATAATCAAGGTTTACGACATTTGCGGTTACGGTTACTCTTGCGGAAGTGCAGTTACCTTGAATTGCTTCTACGTAGTAGGATGTATTAGAAGTTAATGGAGGTGTAGTGAAAGTGGAGCCTGTATTTAGGAGTGTACCTCCTGTGGGGGCATCATACCAGTTAAAAGTAGCACCTGCGGGGGCTGTTGCAGTGAAAGTACCACTGTTGCCGGGGCAGACCGAGATGTCAGAAACGGAAGGATTGTTAACGCTTTGGACAGTCACAGTAACAGAAGTTCTGGAGCTTGTACAGCCTGCTACGACTGCTTCCACAAAATAGTTAGTATTAGAGGTTAGAATAGGGGTATTAAAGGGGTTTCCTGTAAACAAAGTAGTACCACCTGAAGCTACGTTGTACCAATGGAAGGTAGCACTAGCAGGAGCGGAAGCGAATAAGGAAGCGGAACTTCCTGCACAAATGGTGGTGTCATTTACGGATGGGGCATTTGGAGGAGTACAACAACTTTGAGTTGGAGCAGAATTTAGGACAACCGTATCACCTGCGGAGGTAAAAATACGAATAGGATAATAGGTTGGGGGATTTGTCGTAGTACCCGTTGCGTAAGTTTGGTAGGAAGCGGGAACGGTGCAAGAAGTTATAGGAAAGGGGAATGGATTGAAACATTGATTAAACAGAGGATTCCAAGTGCCACCGCATTGTGCACAAGTTGCGGGGTTAGTGATAGTAATGTTTTGGGGGGGTATTAATTGTTGCCAGGTATAGGTACCGGAGCCACCAGAAACCGTAAATTGTCCGTTACTTTCTACACAAACATTGAGAGTAGCGCAAGAATTTACTTGAATTTGTATAGAATCTGATCCGCAAGGCAGAGTATAATAAACCCAGTGCGTACCTGGACCTGCTAGGGAGGGGTCAAAAGTTCCTGCAGAAGGATTCGTGATACCTGTTCCTGACCAGGTACCACCAGCAGTAACGGCAGTAAGATTAAAGGGAGAAGCTGTTTGACATATAGCATTTACATTACAGATGGTTGCATCGCATTCTACCAAAGGGAAAGGGCCACAAGCGTTCATGTTAATAGCTTGTACGTAACCCGTCCTAGAAGTACTGTTCATATTCCCCGTAGCACCACAAACTATAACTTCTCCGCCACTACCGATTGCAATATCAAAAACTCTAAAGGGGAGATTGACCGTTTGTAACACATTCAAGAAGGGGTCTAATTTGATGATACGGTCAGAAGAACCGACATAAACGTTACCACAAGAATCTACTTCAATACCATTATTACCGGGTTGATTAAATCCCATGTTAGAAACAGAAATTCCACCGGGGACATTAAATGTTCCTAAAATAGAGCCATTATTTAAATCTCTTCTATGGACAACGGCACCGTTGTGGGTATAAATAAAGCGGTCATTAGCTCTTATGGCTTTGATACCACTGTTTCCATTATTGGGTCTATATTCTTCGGATTTATAAGCAAAGTTATATCCTGAATTGGTTTGAAAAGCAAATACCTTTGGGCAGTTAGCTTGTGAGCCAAACAGTTTCAGTAGCCCCCCGATGGAGTCTAATGTGAGATAATAATATCTACCATTGCGAGAGGAGGATAATGAACGCACTTCATTAGGTTCAATGATTGGACTTATTGGTCCTGGCCTTGAACCAGCAACACTGATAAGGGTAATTTGAGAACCATTGTTAGGGTCAATATCAAAGATAACTCCACTGACAGCACTAATATTGATGGGGTCTAATCTTGTACCGCCAACGATTAAGCGGGTTTGGTCTGCATTGAAAGCGATAGACCAATATTCATCAAAAATACCTCCTGAGGCATTCCATACTAAACTTCCTGCGGCATTGATTTTTTGAATGTTAGCGGAGGAGCCTGAAGTGATATAAGTAAAGCCTGCTTGGTCTGTTGCCATAGTACCTAACCAAAAATTTGCGGTATCATAGGGCGTGTTATAGGTCCATTGTAATACCCCTGCACTGCTGTACTTTTGTAATTTCATGGGCATATCTCCTCCGATGATGTAAACATTACCTGCGATATCTGTCTCCACTTCCCATACTCCATTGGAATTCGGAAGAGAAGGAGTTTGTACCCAGGGATCAAAAATAATTTTTTCGTTTATCGGAAAGTTTTTTAGGTCATACTTTACTTGATTAGCCTGTAACACTAATTCTGATTCAATGGATTTGAGACTTTTTGCTAAGTAGCTATAAGGTTGGTGCTCAATTATATTTCCATGTAGTGTGGGAATGATAATTTTACCGTCTTGAATTTGTAAATTATTACGGTCATACTTTAAACTAATTTGGGATAAGTTTGCGCCAGGGTTTAAAATAAGGCTATACTTTATTCCGCCCTCTTTTTTAACTTCATAGACAATATCTACATTTGGATAAATGTTTTTATAAATGAGTTTTCCATAAGATGGAATTTGATTGATAGAATAAACTTCTGTACGGTTAGGACTAAGCATAGCATAGTTATGGTAATCTGAGGAAGGATTTTCTACTACTACTTGAAAATTTGATTGAGTGTTAATCCATTCACTTTTGATAATTTCACGTATTGCTAATTTTTTAGGTTTGGAAATGTCTCCTTTTTTTCGGTCAGGATTTTTGATTTTTTGTTCAATACGATAGATAATTTCAGCTTTATCCGTAAAATAAATTTGCACGGAGTTTTGGTCTACGGCATATAAAATTCTTCCATTCGTTTGAAAATAGGAATTATCAAACTGCCCTTTATTTTCGATGAAATTTGGGCTGTAATGAAAAGTAATATTTTGAAAAGAATTTTGTGATTTAACTGAACGGTATGTTAGGAATGCTACAAGAAAAACGACATATTTTTTCATAAAACGTAATTATATGGCAAAATTACTAAATAATAAAAAAAAGCAAATAAAATTTAAGTAAAGCTAATAGTTGAGGGATAAAAAAATTTTTTTCAAATTACGATAAAAAAATTTGTAAAAGTTCTTTATGTAAACTATATTTGCATTTTTATTTTCATGGAAATAGAAACTGTAAAAAAAATAATTTTTACAAAATGGAAAGAAAATTTAGAAGTAGTTTTTGAAGGTGGAAATAATATCAAAATCAATAAAGAAAATTTATTAGAATTTATAAAATTCTTAAAAGAGCATTCCGAATTGTATTTTGATGTTTTGGTATGTATTACATCAGTGGATTACATAGATTTTTTCAGAATTTATTATACACTACACTCTATTACGCAGAATATCAATGTGAATGTATATATAGAGCTATCTAAGGGAGAAAGACTACCGAGCCTAACGGGTTTATATTCCTCAGCAGAATGGCACGAAAGAGAAGTTTACGATATGATGGGTATAAAATTTGAAAATCACCCTGATTTAAGAAGAATCTTATTACCAAATGACTGGGAGGGCTTTCCCTTATTAAAAAATTACGAAACACAAGAAATTTATCATAACATAAAAGTTAAGTATTAGTAATCATGGGCAGAAAATCAATAGAAAAAGAACGATTAATTTTAGCTGACGAGCAAAAAGAATGGATTGAAAAATTAACCATTTTGTTTTTAAGAAATGGAATTAAGAGAGTAAGCATGGATCGAGTGGTTGTGCACTTGGGGGTAAGTAAAGCAACCTTCTACCGCTTTTTTGAATCTCGTGACGTTTTAATAGAACGTGTCATTGAGAATTATCTTTCAAAATTTGATGGTTTTGAGAAAATTTTACATGATGAAAACAAAGATTATTTTCAACGTTTTATAGATACCTTTGAATATTTCTCAAAGCCTTTGTTAGGACTTAATAATCTTTTTCTTAAAGATTTAAAAGAATATTATCCTAAACAATTAGAAAAAATTAGTGATTTTCAAAATCATATCTTAAAGGAATTACGTATTTATTACCGAACTGGTATAGAAAAAAAATATATTATTGATTGTAACATAAGCGTTCTTTTAGCTATGGATAAAGCAATGATTTGGCAACTCACTGATGGTTCTTTTCTTCAAAAAAATCAACTAACCATTGCAGAAGCTTTTGAACAATATTTCAGAATAAAATTTCAAGGTTTAATACCAAGAGACCATGGAAAATAGAAATCCCAAAATGGAATGGGTTATATACTTATTAGTTTTAATATTAATAATTTTAGTATGGTTTAATTTAAAAAAAGAAGAGAAATCACAAAATCGCTTGCATAATCCTTTTCATCAACACCAAAAAGAAAGATTCAGTTAAAATAATATGATACAATTTTTTTATTAGAAATTTCGTTATTTTGCAAGCAATTATATTTTATTCATGAGGTATATTGTTTTTTATTTAATAATTTTTTCTAATTTATTTGCTCAAATTGGGGGAAGAAATGTTTATGATTTTCTTCGTTTAACGCCTAATGCAAGGATTTCTGCTTTGGGAGGTGTAAATATCTCAACATTCGACCGTGACCCCAATCTAGCTTGGTATAACCCTGCTTTATTAAATGATACTATGCATTCAGGGATTGCCATGAATTTTGTAAATTATCTGTCCGATATTCATTATGGGTATACTAGCTACGCACGTACTTTACAAAATATTGGCAACCTGCACGCAGGTATCCATTATGTTAATTATGGGAAAATGCAAGAAACTGATGAGTTAGGTAACGTTAATGGAAATTTCTCAGCGAATGACTTAGCGGTAGTGTCAGGAATAGCAAGAGATTTCGGGAATTTGCGATTTGGTTCTAACCTGAAATTACTTTACTCCACCATTCAAAAGTTTAATTCTTTTGGATTTGCGATAGATTTTGGGGGAGTTTGGAATTTTCCTGAACAAAATACAACGTTAGGGCTAGTGTTAAAGAATATGGGTACACAAGTTACCCAATTTAATAAGAATGCTCCGAAGTCTCCTATACCTTTTGAAGTACAGTTTGGCGTAAGCCACCGCTTAAAATATTTACCACTCCGTTTTAGTACTACGCTTGTACAGTTACAACAATTTAGGCTAATTCAAAAAGACCCTAACAGAAAACCTCAATTAGATTTAGCAGGCAATCCCATACCAGAAAAAAAACAAACCTTTGATAATATTTTTCGTCATTTTGTATTTGGAGGAGAATTTTTGTTTTCACAGAATTTTCATGTAAGAATAGGATATAACCATTTAAGGCATCAGGAACTAAAAACAAGTGGTACCAATTTTAGTATGGCGGGTTGGGCTTTGGGTGTGGGCATGCGAGTAAAGAAATTCTACATAGATTACGCTTACTCAAATTACCATGCAGTGGGTGGAACACATTCTTTTTCAATCCTTACCTATTTAAATCATTTTAAGTAGATTATGAACAAGGTGGTAATAATCACGGGAGCCTCCTCAGGAATAGGGAGAGCATTAGCATTAGAGTTTGCTAAAAATGGGCACCATCTTTCGCTTTGTGCAAGAAATCTAACTGCTTTACAGGAAGTAGCTAATTTTTGTAATACTTATGGAATATATTGCGAAATTTTTCAGGCTGACGTATCAAAAAAAGAAGAGTGTGAAAAATTTATAGATTTTACTATCCAAAAGTTTAACCAAATTGATGTTTTGATAAATAATGCAGGTATTTCTATGCGAGCTTTGTTTGAAGATTGTAGTTTAGAAGACTTTGAGAAAGTAATGAACATCAATTTCTGGGGAACAGTTTATTGCACGAAGTATGCTTTACCTTATCTACTTCAAACGAAAGGGCAAGTTATCGGTATTTCTTCTATTGCAGGATACAGAGGATTACCCGCTAGGACAGGTTATTCTGCGTCTAAGTTTGCGATGAACGGATTTTTAGAAAGTTTAAGAACAGAACTACTTTATACAGGAGTGAATGTAATGACGGTAGCACCAGGTTTTACTGCTTCTAATATCCGAAATACTGCGTTGGATGGTAAAGGAAATATGCAAAAAGAATCACCTTTAAATGAAAAAGAATTGATGAGTTCAGAAGAGTGTGCAAAATGGATTTATAAAGCTTATCAAAAAAGAAAAAGAAATTTGGTTTTAACCACCCAAGGAAAACTAACAGTCTTCTTAAATAAAATTTTTCCTAATTGGATGGATAAAAAAGTTTATGAACACTTTGCAAATGAAGCTGATAGTCCCTTAAAGAAATAGAGGAAAGTTGGGACAATTTATTTCTTTCATGAAGTCAAGGTATGCTATTAAGTACTTAAAAATTTTTTTATAAAAATTTGTTATGGAATAAGAAAAAATTTAATTTTGCATCTTCAAATAAATGGAGTTAATGGCGGAAAAAAATTTAGAAAATGAGTCAATTCAAGATGAGTTTGTATGGGATGATACTGATTATACCCCAGAAGAAAGGGAAAGATTAGCGAATTTATATACTAACACAATTTCTACGGTTGCTGAGAAGCAAATCATGAAAGGTATTGTCGTTGCATTTGACGACAAAGAAGTGGTAGTGAATGTAGGTTTTAAATCGGACGGAGTAATTCCAAGAGCAGAATTTAGGGATATAGAGGATTTGCAAATTGGAATGGAAGTAGAAGTATTTTTACAAAAAGTAGAAGACGCTAATGGGCATCTTTTGCTATCTCGTAGATTAGCTACTTCCATGAGAAGTTGGGATAAAATTATTGAGGCATTGGATAACGATACGGTGGTAGAAGGGGTCATAAAAAGAAGAACAAAAGGTGGTTTTGTAGTGGATATAGATGGGATTGAGGCTTTCTTGCCAGGCTCTCAAATTGATGTCAAACCTATTAAAGATTATGACTCTTTTGTAGGTCAAAGAATGGAGTTTAAAGTAGTAAAAATAAATCATGTTCATAATAATGTTGTAATTTCTCATAAAGTCCTAATTGAGAAAGACCTTGAGGAGCAAAAAGCTGAGATTATCAATAAACTTGAAAAAGGACAAATACTGGAAGGTACTGTTAAAAATATTACCAACTACGGAGTATTTATTGATTTAGGAGGTGTAGATGGACTTTTAAGAGTAACGGATATTTCATGGGGAAGAATTAATGATCCTAATGAAGTACTTCACGATGGACAAAAAGTAACAGTGGTAGTTTTAGATTTTGATGACGAGAAAAAACGAATAAGTCTCGGTATGAAGCAATTACTACCACACCCATGGGAAACTTATGTAGAACAACTTAAAATTAACGATAGAGTAAAAGGAAAAGTTGTTACAATAGCAGATTATGGTATTTTTATAGAATTACAACCTGGTGTAGAAGGTTTAATTCATGTCAGCGAAATTTCGTGGTCTCAACATTTGAAAAATCCTTATGAATTATTCAATATTGGTGATGAAGTGGAAGCCGTTGTTCTCAATATTGATAAAGAAGAAAGGAAAATTGCGTTGGGAATCAAACAATTAACACCAGACCCTTGGCTAAGTGTGACGGAAAAATATGCTGTTGGAACAAAGCATACCGCTACAGTAAAAAATATTACTGCTTATGGCTTGTTCGTCGAACTTGAAGAAGGTGTTGATGGCTTAATTCACATTGCAGATTTAAGTTGGAACAAAATTAATCACCCTTCTGAATTTATTAAAAAAGAAGAGAAACTAGATGTTGTGGTGCTTGAACTGGATTTAGAAAATAGAAAAATTCGTTTAGGCCATAAACAATTAACTGAGGATCCTTGGGAGACCTTTGAAACCATTTTCAAAGTTGGTACTATTCACAACGGAACCATTATTAAATTTGTTGATAGAAGTGCCATATTAGAATTAGAATACGGTATTGAAGGCTTTTGTCCTTCTAAACATTTACAAGTGGAGGAAGGTAAAAATGAGTTAAGAGTGGGGGATACGGTTCCCTTCAAAGTTATTGAATTTAACAAAGAAAACAGAAAAATTATCCTTTCTCATACGGAAACATGGCGCGAAGCAAAAGAAAAAGAATTAGAAAAAGAACGAGAAGAAATTCAAAAAAGTATCAAAAAACAAAAAGAAAATACTAAAAAAACTACTCTTGGAGAATTAGATGTGCTTGCCGAGCTAAAGAGCAAGATGGAGGGGGAGAAAAAAGATTAGTAATTTTAATCTAAATAAATTAAAGATGCCGCAAGGCGTCTTTTTTATTTTTTGGGTTAACTCATGCAAAGGATTATATGTGTTCCCTATTTATTGATACAATTTCAGGTAGTATGAAAAATATTTTTTTAAATTTGCGAATAATTAAGCATATGAATGAAATACAGCCTGAAGAAATTTTGCGGAACAAAAAACTGAATGTTCTCACCTCCATAATGATTGTTTTATGTTCAGTTGTATTAGGAATTGAAACTTATTTTACAGAAAAAAATCTGTTTTTTATAGTGCTTGACTACTTTTTTGCTATATATTTTCTTGTAGAGATTATTATACGTTTTTTTAGTTATTCGCCGAAGTATCTTTTTTTTAAGTTTTATGAATGGAAAGGAAATATTACTCAACGCAAAGAAATACATTTTATAGAGGAAGGTTTATGGAATTGGTTTGATTTAACCATTGTGATTATAAGTAGTATAAGTTTGTTAGAATCGTTTTTTGAGCATCCTGAGTTTTTGATGGTTAGTAGATTATTTAGAGTTTTAAGGATAATGAGGTTATTGGAGGTGAGTAAGGAGTTAAAGGAGGTACAGATGAAAATCATTAGTATCATACCGACGGTGTTTTGTTTTGCGTTACTGCTTGGGGTTTTGATATATATTTATGCTATTGTGGGGGTTTTTTTGTTTGGGCATCAAAAATTTAATAATGCTGATTTTTCTAATTTAGAAAATTCCTTTCTGACATTATTTCAGTGTATGACATTAGAGGGTTGGGTAGATATTCTGCATCAAGCGAGTGGTTACTATCATCATTCATGGTTTATTAGAGGCTATTTTATTAGTTTTATTGTTTTAACAGTCATAGTAAGTTTTAATGTTTTTGTTGCGGTATTAACTTCTCAAGTGCAAGAAAAAATTAGTGCTTCACAACAAAAGGAAGAAGAAATTTTAATGAAAAAATTAAATGAAAAATTGATAATCTGAATCTTGAGTATATATCACAAATACAGTCTCTTTTAGAGGAGATTAAAGATTTAAAGTTACAACAATTACAAAAAAGAAAATTCAATGAATAACGAGCCTATAAGTTCTGATTTTTACGAGATAGTTTCCGGTAGATGGGAGTTAGAAACTGTTCCAAGTCAATGGTCATTATTTATTAAAGCGTTAAAAACTAAGGTATTAGAACTATATCAAAATGAGCCCGAGCGTTTAATACAAATATTGTATAGATTAGATGTTCCTGAGGAGCAATTTATTTACGCTATTCAAATGGAGAATGAAAATGATAAGGTAGAATACTTAACGCAAAAAATTATTGAGCGTGAACTAAAGCGGTATCATTTTAAAAAAAATTACAAAGGGTAAAAAGATTTTAAAGGGGATAGTAAAAAACGTTTAAATTTGCAATGATATTTTATGGCAAGGTATTTGATTACGGGAGGAGCAGGATTTATAGGTTCAAATATTGTAGAGGAACTTTTAAGGCGAGGGGAGTTTGTGCGAGTATTAGATAATTTTTCTACGGGAAGGAGGTCAAATTTAGATAAATTTACAAATGATATTGATTTGATAGAAGGCGATATAAGAAGTTATCATGTAGTGCAAAAGGCATGTCAAGGAATAGATTTTGTTTTACATCAGGCGGCTTTGCCATCTGTGCCGCGTTCAATATTTGACCCCATCACATCAAACGATGTGAATGTAAATGGGACATTAAATATTTTACATGCGGCAAAAGAGAGTAAAGTAAAACGTGTTGTATACGCTTCTTCTTCTTCTGTTTATGGGGATAATCCTAAATCCCCTAAATCAGAAGATTTTATACCGAATCCCAAGTCTCCGTATGCAGTTTCTAAATTAACAGGCGAGTATTATTGTAAAGTTTTTTATCAAATATATGGATTAGAGACGGTTTCTTTGCGTTATTTTAATGTTTTTGGTTTACGACAGGACCCCAATTCGCAGTATGCGGCGGTAATTCCTAAGTTTTTAAAAATGATAAAGAACGGAATCTCCCCAACTATTCATGGTGATGGAAATCAAAGTAGAGATTTTACTTTTGTAAGAAATAATGTGGAAGCTAATATTTTAGCTTGCATAGCGCCCAATGCGGCTGGTAAAGTCTTTAACATTGCCTGTGGAGAGTCATTTAGTTTGAATGAATTAGTACAAATGTTAAATCAGTTAATGGGAACGAGCATACAGCCCGTCTATGGGCCTGAGCGTAGTGGCGACGTGAAACATTCCTTAGCAGATATTAGCCGTGCCAAAGAAGACTTAAATTATAGACCTACTGTGATGTTCAAAGAAGGCTTAAAAATTTTAGTGGATAATTTCAACGAATAAGTATAAAAGTCATGAGTATTTTAGTAAACAAGAATTCGAAAGTAATTGTGCAAGGTTTTACGGGCAGTGAGGGGACTTTGCATGCAACTCAAATGATTGAGTATGGAACGAATTTAGTAGGTGGAGTTACTCCGGGTAAAGGAGGGCAAACCCATCTGAATAAACCGGTTTTTAACACGGTTGATGCGGCAGTAAAAGCAACTGGAGCAAATGTATCAATTATCTTTGTGCCCCCTGCTTTTGCGGCAGAAGCCATCATGGAAGCCGCTGACGCGGGAATTGAACTGATTATTTGCATTACTGAAGGCATCCCTGTACAAGATATGATTTACGCAAAAAAATATATTACAGACAGAGGCGTAAGATTGATTGGACCTAACTGTCCTGGGGTAATCACTCCGGGAGAATGTAAGGTAGGGATTATGCCTGGTTTCATACATAATCCTGGTCGGATTGGTGTGGTTAGCCGCTCTGGTACCTTAACCTATGAAACCGTTGACCAAATCACTAAAATTGGTTTAGGGCAATCTACTTGTGTAGGAATTGGCGGTGACCCTATCATTGGTTCTACCCATTTAGATATTCTTAAACTTTTCAATGAAGATCCTAATACGGATGCGGTCGTTATGATAGGCGAAATTGGGGGAAACAATGAAGAAATCGCAGCAGAATGGGCAAAAAATCATTTTAAAAAACCTTTAGTAGGCTTTATTGCAGGTCAAACTGCACCTCCTGGTAGAAGAATGGGACATGCAGGAGCTATCATTGCAGGTGGTAAAGGAGCCGCAAAAGATAAAATGGCTGTTATGCAGGATTGTGGAATTACCGTTGTGGAGTCCCCCGCTGAAATTGGCTCCACCCTAGCAAGAGTTTTAGGCGTTAAAGTTTAAATGATAACTCTGAAATAATTAAGGACTACCTTCCAAAGGATTAAAGTAGTCCTTGATTTCGTTTCTTACGAATTTACTTATTTATCTCAATAAAGAAAGGGATTGCATTAGAGGGGGTATCTTTGACCTGTACCCGAATTTTACTTCCTGCTTGGTATTGGAGAAAATCTAAACTGATTAAGTTATTACCTAATGCTTTTTTTACTCTGTCTTGATATGTTCCTGAACGGTTATTATTGACTGCGTCATTGATGGCATTTATATCTAGTTCGGTTTTGGATAAAAGCACACACATGACATCTTTTGAGCCTAAATCATCCACCATAAGCGAATAATCTGCAGGGAAGATACGTGTTCCTGTTATACCACAGTAAGGGGAGTGGTCCTTGGTATAAGGGAATAAAATATAAGAAGAACCATCTGTTTCTTGACCTATTATATATACATAACAAGCCATATCGTTTTTTACGCTCACTTTAAATTTTGTTTTGATTGGTACTTTCTGAATGGACTCAAAAGTATAATCTTTTTGGTGTTGGAGTTGAATCCAATTATTAGTTTTATTGATTTTGAATCCAATTTCTGCGGAGAAATCTAATCCTTGCGTTTCCTTTTTTTCACGGGGGAAGGGGAATAAGCCGTAGGCTTCCATACAAAAAGCCTTGAAATCTTTTTCAGACATCCAGAAGATACCATCTTTACCAAATTCTTTGCCCCATGAATTCATAATTTGGACGCCCTTGTTATTGTCGTAACCGATTACACACATAGCATGCCCTCCGAAGGTACCTCCGTAGTTTTGTTTATAGATTGCTAATTGTTCATAGTCGTAGTCGTTGGGTCTCCAAAATTCTTTTCCCCACATGTTTTCAAAGGAGCCTCCAACAGGTAAAGCGACTACAACTGGAGCGCCTTGCGCAAGATTTTGTTTCATGGCTTCATAGTTAATATCAAAGGATTGCCCCGTAGTTAAGCGGTTAAATCCTAGAATGCGATAATTTTTTGCTTTTTGTTTTAATTGATTATCAGGAATTTTTGAGCAGGTGTTTTCATCATATCCAAATTCTGATAAAGAAACGTCTCCTATTTGCGTGAGTAATTCCATAGCGTCATTGATATAAGAGCCATTGTCGCAACCCGCAACCTTAATTTGGTTGTAAACAAAACTCGGACTAAAAGCAATTTGGTTGGGATCGCCACCAAAGGTAGCGGCTTGAAGGATTGTCCGAGCGGCATAAGAGCTAGACCATCCTACACAAGAACTTTGACGTCCCTGCGATTTTCTTTCAGGTGCATAATCTAACAAACTCACTGAAGCAGGTAACTCCGCTTCTGATAAAGGCTCAAAAATTTTTGCTTTCTTAAATTCCTCTTTACTAATGTTGCAACCTTTAGCTCCTCCTTCCTCCCTACTTGGATTATTTTGTTCAACAGTTTGAGTATCATTAAAGGAAGAGCTATCATTTTTTGAACCGCTACATGCTATTAACCAGGACAAGCACCAGATAAATAGTAAATTTTTCATAAAAAAATATTTTTGCAAAGATAAAAAGTTTTTTTATTTATAGGGCTAACGCATATCTAAAGGTAGTGTATCTCTGAATTTGGTTCTTTCTATACGATTAAATTCAGGGTCGTAGGCTCCTAAAGTACCTGCTTTTCCACGTATCAAATCATTCCGCCAACTTTTATTGTTAAATTCACCAATTTTGTTGGAATGTAGTAGAGGATATTCATTTGAAATTAAGTCGGGGTCAAAGAATACAAATATGACGCCTTGTTGCCTGCCTAATTTGTTGTAAAACCAGATTTCGTAAGGATACTTGTCACCATCTTGAGTAAAAGATTGAATATCATTCGGAGGTCCATATAACAGTAAGGTTCTTCCTCTATCCGTTAAGTATCCTTTACGCATACTAGAGCTAAACTTAGTATTTGCGTATTGAACTCTTGAAAGGTGTTCTTTCCAAGGCTTGGTAGGAGATTGTGTTGCTTCAACACGTTTTGACCAAAAATTAACAAAAAAGTTCTTTTTTTCTTCAAATGTTTTTAAGGACTTTATAAAATTGATTTCAGTAGGGGTAGCGATAACAATCAAGGTTTTTAGGTATTCATCCAGGGTCTTTTCATCATAGCCATAAAAAATGTCGTATAAATGAGTTTGTTCATTACCAGTCAGATAGTCTTCACTATTATAAATAAAGAATTTTTGTCTTTTGATGGCTAGTGATTTTCCTTCATTATTTTTTATTTCAACTACAAGCCAGTAAGTTTGGGAGGGTAAATTTTTGATAGGAATTTTTCCGTTTAGTACATCAAAAGGTTTGGGGTTCTGCGGTTTAGTAATTTTTATGGTTTCTTTGATTTTTTGTTCTTGATTTACAGGGACTATGTAGTATTCATAGAAATAGGGTTCAGAAAATAGACTATCTTCTTGATAAATCTCTAACCAAAACTTTAAGGTATCTACATCAAAAAAAGTGGAATTTGTTATTAAAGGAGTAATTTTATAGCCATACTTTGATTTTTTATCGTTGATATCATTATTTTTTTCGAGGCTTTGAATAAATAAAAAGTCAGAGAAGTTGGATTTTTTTATTTCTAATTCTCTTGAAATACCATAAGTAGCACTGGAGTCTTGAGATAAATCTTTAAGGGTAATATCTACTTTGTAAGATTGATTAGGATTTAAAAAATAACGTTTTTGGTCCCAGATAACAGTATTGTTGAAATTGGTATCTTGAACTTGAGTTGTAAGAATAAACTTATCCGCTAATAGAATTTTGTCGGGATCTTGGGATGGAGTAACTGTTATGATGACTTGGGTTTGGTTTACAAATGCATTGGAATTTTTTTTGAAGCTTAATGAATTAGGATACATAGAAAAATAAATTTCTAGGTAGTTTTTACCTTCGATATTTTGGAAACGACAGTAATCCACGAAGAACTGTAGTTCTTTTTGAGCGTATAGGAATAGAGTACAGCCATACCATAAAAAAAATAGAATTAATTTTGCCATTATGATAAGTGAGTCAGAATTTAGAGGCAAATATAATAAAAAAAATGGCGTCATGCCTTTATTTTATTGGGGTGATTTATTCTGGTTAAAATATTTAATTGATAATCAAAGTATTGTAGTATTCAGTTTAGTTCAGACTTATCGTAAACAACGTAATTTTAATAGAACGTATATTATCGGTGGTAACGGATTAGATTTATTAACAATTCCTGTAAGTTATGAGGGGATGTTTCCTGAATTGAGAGTTGTAAGAATTAGTTACAAAGAGGATTGGCGAAAAAATCATTTAAAAAAAATTTATTATGCGTATAAGAATGCGGCTTATTTTGATTTTTATTGGCAAAATATAGAAAAATTATATCAATCCAAGTTTGAATATTTATGGGAATTTAATTTTGAGGTGTTTCAATTTCTTCAATCACTCTTAAATCTATCTGAGATTAGAACTACGTTGGAAAGTATTCCTCAAACAGCTTTTTCGTATCGTATTCAAGAAACGCCCCCCAATATTATTTTTCCCGAATACTTTCAGTTGTTTAATACAAAGTTTCGTGCTAATGTATCCAGTTTAGATTTGATTATGAATCTCGGTCCTGAGAGTAAGAATTACATAAAAAATATTTATCTGAATTACAGTGATATAGATATTACAAAGAAAAAAATTCATGGTAAAATGAAATAAAAGCTATAATTTTGCATTGATTTTGGGGAGGTGGCAGAGTGGTTTATTGCGTCGGTCTTGAAAATCGAAGACCTGAAAAGGTCCGGGGGTTCGAATCCCTCCCTCCCCGCTTGATAATTTAAAAAAAGTAGACATCCTTATGGATGTCTTTTTTTATTGGTTTTCAAAGAAGCTAAAACCGCATTTTTTGCAACATTTATAAAAAGTCAAGGTAAAAAACTAAATCATAAAAATAGTTTAATTTTTCAGCATAAAATAAAGCAAATTCAGGATAAATACTAAACTAAATTCGTGCAAATAGTTTAAATACTTAACAAATCATGGGAAAATAACAGCTAAACACAAATTGTTACGTTTCGTAACTTGTTTAAAATCAACGAATTAATACAGGCGCAACAAAAATAGTACCCTCTTAAATTCAGGTGAAAAAAATAGATTATTTTTTTTATTTACTGTTATTTATTAGCAATGTTACAATAACTTAACCATTATGTTACATAATTGATAATGTGATTTGTTAATAAATGTTAATCGAAACAAAAAACCATACAAACGAACAAAAA
>CALLNY010000070.1 GCA_938005475.1 uncultured Bacteroidia bacterium
AGCGCCTTCTAATGCAAAAACTTTAGTCATTCCTACCACACCATGTTTAGCGGCAATATAAGCCACTTTAAATTCAGAAGCTCTTAAACCATGTGCGGAGGCAATATTGATAATTCTACCGAATTTACGGTTTTTCATACCTTTCCAAACGGCTTGGCTTGCAACAAAAGCCGCTGTTAAGTTTATACCCATGATGGCGTTCCATTTTTCAATAGGAAATTCATCCACAGGTGCAACATACTGAATTCCTGCATTGTTGATAAGTACATCAATGTGCCCCCATTTTTCTTCGGTTTGTTGAATCATTTCACGGATTTGGTCATGGTTTAACATGTTAGCAGGAGAAAACATGGCTTCTATACCAAATTCTTTTGCTACACTTTCTGCAATTTCTGCTCCGTTAGCTTCCAAACCATTGAAAGTAATGTTATAACCCGCTTTTGCAAACTCTCTTGCTAAGCCCAATCCAATTCCACTGGTACTTCCAGTAATTACTGCTACTTTTTTACTCATAATATGTTATTTGAAAAGGTTTTTCAGGATTTGATTAGGTTGACAATTTTGCATGCAAGTTAATACTTTTTTATTATAACCCATCACAATTTTTACAGTTAATTATTCATTTTTTCTAAAACCGTTCAAATCAAATTGATATAGTGACGATTATGTAAAAAAACAATTTATGAAGTACCAATTTTTTAATTAATCAAATAACAGTTTACAAATTTTCTTAACTTGCAACCGATTTAGATTGTATGAACAAAATTGTTTTTATTATCTTGTACTTCATTCCATCATTGCATTTTGCTCAAATTACAGATGATTTTTCTGATGGGGATTTCATAAACAACCCTTCTTGGGGAGGTGATGTCTTTGAATTCATTGTCAATACTAATTCTCAACTTCAATCGAATGGACCTGCGGCGAATGCTACCTTGCATCTTTCAACAACTAATAACTTTGCGACTAATTGTGAATGGCGTTTTTGGGTACGTTGTGCTTTTAATCCATCAACCACCAATCTTGCTCGTATCTACCTTATCTCCAACCAAGCCGATTTAGAAGGTAGTTTAAACGGTTATTATATCCAAATAGGTGGTGTAACAGGCAACGTTGATGCCGTTGATTTATTCAGGCAAGATGGTACAACCCGCACTAAAATTATTAGTGGGATTGCAGGGCATGCAGGAGCTAACGATAATACGCTCGGAATACGTGTAATCCGTGATGCTTCAGGAAACTGGGAACTCTATTCTGATATTTCAGGAGGCACTAACTATCAATTAGAAGGCTCAACTTTTGATAATACTTACTCTACTTCCGCTTTTATGGGCGTAGTTTGCATTCATACCGCTACACGAAACACTAGTTTTTATTTTGATGATTTTTATGCAGGTCCAATTATAGTAGATACAACCCCCCCCAGCGTAGTAAACCTTCAAGTGATAGATGCGAATACTTTAAGAGTAGTATTCTCCGAGGGAGTTACCACCCTTACAGCTCATAATACTTCCAATTATTCCGCAAATAACGGCTTAGGAAATCCAACTTCTGCAACGCTTATCCATCCTACAACCGCTGAATTAGTTTTTACAACAGCCTTTACCGATGGGCTTACCAATACTTTAACCGTTCAAAACATTGCTGATTACGCAAACAATATTATGCCTTCTCCCCAAAATGAAAATTTTACTTACTATGCTCCAGCTATGGCGGTAGAATATGACGTCATTTTTAACGAACTTATGGTTGATCCTGACCCCGTTGTCGCTCTACCTAACCAAGAATTTATTGAAATTTACAACCGCTCTAATAAAACCCTCAACCTGCAAAATTGGACACTCTCCGATTTAACTTCTACTGTCACGCTACCAAATTTTTCTTTACCGCCTAATAGCTATTTAATTTTATGTTCTAATGCAAACGTTCCACTCTTTTCTTCTTATGGTCCTACACTAGGATTAAGCGCTATGCCTTCTTTGAACAATAGTTCCGATATACTTACCTTGAAAAATCAAAATGGAGAACTCATAGATGCTGTCGCTTATTTTGATTCGTGGTACAAAGATGCCCTAAAAAAAAATGGTGGCTGGACTTTGGAACGTATCAGTTACCATAATCTTTGTAGAGACTCAGCAAACTGGGCGGCTTCTTCACATCCTAACGGTGGCACCCCCGGAACTATCAACTCCATTTATAACCAATTCACGGATATACTACCCCCACAATTACTATCCGCTTCCCTACAAAACCCTTATACGATTGTGCTTAATTTCAACGAATCTATTGACAGCATAGATGCTCTCCCTCTCTCCAAATACTTCATTAACAACGGTATAGGAAATCCCCAATCCCTACAAATTGTCAACAATCTTACTACTATTATCCTCTCATTCACCAACCCGCTTCAACCCTCCACCATATATGAACTGACAGTCAGTAACATAAAAGATTGTATTGGAAATGTAAATAACAGTTTTACGGTTACATTAGGTATACCAGAACCCGCAATTATTAACGATGTAGTTATCAATGAATTCATGGCAGACCCAGACCCCGTCGTCGCTTTACCTAATCAAGAGTTCGTTGAACTTTTTAATACCTCTAACAAAATCATTGATTTAACAGGCTGGAAATTCTCAGATGGCTCTTCTACCGTGACCCTACCCGCATTTTTGTTGTTACCTAATCATTTTGTCCTTTTGACTTCTACTTCTAATGTCTCATTATTTACTGCTTATGGCAACGTGATAGGCGTTAGTAGCCTACCTTCTTTAAATAACTCAGGAGATAATTTGGCTCTTTATGATGCATATGATAACCTAATTTCACAAGTAAACTATAAAGATAGTTGGTACCAAGATATAATTAAAAAATCAGGAGGTTGGACATTAGAACGCATAGACCCTTATAATCCGTGTAATGATTCTGCAAACTGGCGAGCTTCAACAGACCCTCGCGGCGGTACACCCAATCAACAAAATTCCATCTTCGGGCAAATCCTTGATGTCTCTCCCCCTGCTATCCTTAACGCTTTCATTGAACTACCCAGTACTATTTATGTAACCTTTAATGAAACTTTTGAACCCTCCCTATGGAATTTATCCGATTTTGACTTACAAGGCTTCGGTAATCCATTCTCCTACTCTACTTTGGATAACCCTACTTTACAACTTAATTTTTCTTTTGTTTTTGCACCTAACACAATTTATACCTTGAACATTCAAAAAGTAAAAGATTGCATCGGCAATTTAGGAACAAATTTAAATATACAAATAGGAGTGCCATCCCCCGCCAATTTTAACGATATCATTATCAACGAAATTATGGCTGACCCTGACCCCGTTGTAGGTTTACCCGAGGCAGAATACATCGAAATTTATAACCGCTCCAATAAAATCATTGATATCTCGGATTGGACTTTGTCGGACAACCTCTCTAATGGTAAAATTCCTCAAAATACTATCATCCTGCCGAATTCTTATTGGATTTTATGCTCTTCCAGTTCGCTCAACGAACTTAAATATTTTGGTAATTCAGTTGCTTTAACCAATTTCCCAGGACTTAACAATAGCGGCGAACTTATTACCTTGAAAGATAAAAATGGTAACCTTATAGATTTTGTGAACTACAAAGATACATGGTATCGTGAGGATACTAAAAAAAATGGGGGCTGGGCATTGGAAAGGATGGACCCGCAAGCTTGTTTTGTTGAAGAAAATTGGAAAGCTTCCATAGACCCAGCAGGCGGTACCCCAGGTAAAATAAACTCCACTTATGAAACGATTTTAGATACTAACCCTCCTAATATTCATGACCTTATTTTGATTAACAAAACTACCTTAAAAGTGATCTTCAATGAAAGAATGAACGAAACAGATTTATCGAATATTCAACTCTATGATTTACAACCTAATATCGGACATCCTGCTCAAGCTATCCCTAACTTTGAACAAAACCAAGCAGAACTTATTTTTCCTTTTGAATTAGATAGTAATCAAGTTTATACTTTGAGTATCCATAACATAAAAGATTGTACAGGAAATGTTGCATCTTCATTAATGAAAGTATTTGCCGTTCCTGTAACTGCTAAAGTAGGTGATATTATCCTGAATGAAATCTTGTATGAACCCCGTACGGGCGGCAAACGCTACATTGAAATTTATAATAAGACCAACCAATGGTTAAATATAGGTCAATGGAAGATTGGGAGAGCCAATGAGTTAGACGAAGTGTATCAAACGGTTTCTTTGCCAGATTATATAGTGTTACCTCCGTATGGATACATGGCTTTTACGCAAGATACGCAAAATGTTAAGCAAGAATACAATCCCCCTGCCCATGCAGTGTTAGTTCAATTAAAAAATAATATACCTGCTTTTGATAGTAAAACAGACAAAGTAGTACTTTTGAATCTTAACGAGGAACGTATAGATGAAGTGAGATATTCTAGTGATTGGCATTATGCGGACTTGGTAACACGAAAGGGAGTTGCTTTAGAACGTTTAAATCCTGATGAACCATCACAAAGTGAGTCTAATTGGTTTTCAGCAAGTTCATTAATGCGTTTTGGTACTCCTGGCTATAAAAATTCCCAATCGTATCGCCCTGATATTCAAGATAAAACTTTTTATGTAGACCCCAAAGTTTTTTCTCCTGATTTTGATGGTTTTGAGGATGTGTTAGCCTTGCATTATGCTTTTTCGCAGAACGATAATAATGTTCGTATTACAATTTTTGATAGCGAAGGAAGAATAGTTAAAATACTGAAAAACAATATTTTAGTTAGTAATGAACCAGGTTATTTTTTATGGGACGGCACCGATGACAGCGGAAGAGTAGTACAAATAGGTACTTATATCGCTATATTAGAGGTAGTTAATATTCATTCCGGAGAAAAGAAAAGTCACAAAGCGGCTTTTGTAGTAGCAAAAAAACAATAAATCATAATCATCCGAACTTACTGTTCTGCAATAAACATTTCAATTTCAATACACCAGCTACACTCAGAGAGTCCGTAATTTCTCCGTTCATCACTTTTTCGTAGAGCAAATCAAAAGGAATTTTCTGTACATCCAACTTTTCTGTTTCTTCGGGTTTTGCTTGTGTAAAATGGAGGTCTCTTGCTACAAAAACAAATCCTACTTCATCCGATACCGAATTGGATAAATGCATTTTTAGTATTAAGTCCCAACGTTTTGCTGTTATACCACATTCTTCAAGCAGTTCTCTTTGAGCAGATTCTAAAATAGGAACATCTTTTTTGCCGCCACCTTCGGGAATTTCCCAGGAATATTCATTCAAAGGAAAACGATACTGACCAACAATCCACGTATTTGATTCGTCATCTAATGGAATAATTCCAATAGCTATATTTTTAAAGCTGACCACACCATAAATTCCTTGCCCTCCATTGGGATTAATTACTTGGTATTCTGTTAATTGTATCCATGGATTCTCATAGATGTATTTCGAAGATATTATTTTCCATGGATTTTCCATAATTATTGTGGTCAGAGAGGGAATCGAACCCCCGACACAAGGATTTTCAGTCCTTTGCTCTACCGACTGAGCTATCTGACCTACTCAAATTGAGGCTACAAAAGTAGAATGTGTATTTTAATTATGCAAATATTATTTGAAATTTTTTACAACTACCTAATTAACAGTAAGAAAAAAAATAGATATACCCACAAAAAGTCCAGAAAATGCCAAAATTTAGCACATAAATCTAATGCATAATAGTTGTTTTGATGAAAATAAAATTTCAAAGATTGAATGGTAGCCCAGGTTAAAAAGCCGATTGCACCTATCATATGAATAAGATGCATGCCCGTCAAAATATAAACAAAGGACTCGGAAGGATTTCCTACTAGATGAACTTTAATTTTCACGAGTTGTTGCCAGCCAATAAATTGAGTGAACGCAAAAGCAATTCCGAGAATTAAAGTAATAATCAAAAACAAACTAATCTTGCTGATTTGGTTTTTTTTAGCAGAGTTTAAAGCTTGTTGGTGAGTAATTGAACTTGAAACAATAAAGAAAGTACTAATCCAAAAAGCAATCGGTAATTCAAAAAAACGCCAGTTCCCTTCCGCTTTCCTCACAATGTAAGCACTCGTTAACCCTGCAAAAATCATGATTATCGAGATGATATATAAATACATCATCATTTTTCCTGCTTTTAAGCGTTTTTTTTGTTCTGTTAGCATCATATTTTATCTAAATAAAAAGTTATCAGGATAGTGGGCAAATAAAAAAAAGAACCAAACATCAATTGCAATGCGGCTTGCTTGGTTTTTTTTATTAATAAATAAACCGCCTGATAAACAAAAATAGTTCCCGTAAGTAAGGCAATTATCAAATACAAAAGCCCTACTGCACCGTAAGTATAAGGTAAAATACTGACAGGAACTAAAATCATGGTGTAAATTAAAATTTGCAGAGCGGAGATTAGGTCTCGTCCACCTTTGGAGGGAAGTAAATGAAATCCCGCTTTTTGGTAATCTTCAAAAGCAACCCATGCTATTGCCCAGAAATGGGGAAATTGCCAAAAAAATTGTATTGCAAAAATAAGCCATGCTACTAAATCTAGTTGATTTGAAGCGGCAACATACCCAATTAAAGGAGGAAAAGCCCCAGGAAACGCTCCAATAAACACCGCAAAACTCGTTTTTTGTTTCATCGGTGTATAAATATAAGCATAAATTATCAACGACATTAAAGCTAACAAAGCTGACCGTAAGTTCAAAAAAATTGCTATTATCGAAAAACCTAAAACTCCCGTGTATAAAGCAAATTGCTGTGCTTGTTTTAAGGTTAATTTTCCGAGAGGAAGTGGTCTGTTTTGAGTTCGTGACATCAATGCATCCAATTCTACCTCATGAATTTGATTTAATGTATTGGAAGAGATGGTTATTAATAACCCCCCTAAACATAATAAAAATCCATTCAAAAAGTTAACTGGCGATGACCCAATACAAAATCCTAAAAATGAAGAAAAAATCACAAAAAGCGATAAACGCAATTTGCCAAGCTCTATGTAGGATTTTATAAATTCTTGCACGGTATTTTTATGAATAACTTTGTTCATAAAGCGCAAATATAATCATGAAAAAAGCTACTTTCAAAAATTTTTTTTTGTAACTTTGGCACTTTAATTGCGTATAACCTTTTAGTAAACGTTACAAACTCATGAATAAAATAGCATTTATCGGTATAGGTCTTATGTTGATTTGGGGGAGATTATTTGCTCAAATCAAGGCTCAAGTTGCTCCTGACGGTCTGCCGATGTTCTGGATTGAAGGGGTAGAAATTCTTGCTAAAGCACCTACCAAAAAAGAAATTCGCGAAGCGATGAGAAAACAACAAGAATACCACCGTCTCGTTTATAATATTCGTAAAGTCTATCCTTACGCCATCATTGCAAGTGATATCTACAAACAAATCCATGAAGAAATTAAGTGTCTTGATAAAAAAGCAGATAAAAATGCTTACTTCAAAAAACGTGAAAAAGAATTATTTGCTCGCTGGGAAGAAGAACTTAAAAATTTAACGGTTCATCAAGGTCGTTTATTGGTCTTACTCATAGATAGACAATTAAACCAAACTACTTTTGATATCATTAAAGAATTAAAAAGCTGGCGTTCCGCAGTTTTCTGGAATATGGTAGCGAAATTTTTCGGCTCTAACCTAAAAGAAGAATATGAACCCAATGGCAAACATAAAGACATTGAGTTCATCATCAAACGTGATTTAGAAAAATCTTAATTATTCCTTCTTTTCACTTGCAGGCATTATAGCCTTCGGATTTACGTTCTTCGTCCCTGTATTCGTGTTATTAGAATTTGTTCGCTGACCCTCAACGTTGCCTTTGTTAATTTTTAGGTTGTTAACATTCTTTTGTCCTTCAATAGACTTCACTTGACCATTGTTTTGTTGTACATTCACATTTTTTACATCTTTTACGGTCTTTCCTGCATTTACCTGCCCATAAACAAAACTTCCTACGAACGCCAAAATTAAAATTACTAACTGTTTCATGACTTTAAAATAATTTTTTTGCAAAGATAATAAGCTATCATTTACTTTGAAATTTTTTTTAAAAAAATTATGAAATTTTCCAGTCAATAGGTTTTATACCATGATTTTTTAAATATTCATTGGCTTTTGAAAAATGACCGCATCCTATAAAATTAGAACGATTAGCTAACGGTGATGGATGACTTGCTTTTAATACTAAATGTTTTTGATTATCAATATTTTTACCTTTTTCTTGAGCAAACTTACCCCACAATAAGAAAACAAGATATTGCTTCTGGTCATTTAAAATTTGAATAACATCATCGGTAAATTGTTCCCAGCCTTTATTTTTATGAGAGGCAGGATTTCCTGCTTCTACTGTCAAAATGGCATTTAAAAGTAAAACACCTTGCTCCGCCCAACTATCCAAACAACCATGCTCCGGCGGTTCTATCCCCAAATCTCTTTCTAACTCCTGATAAATATTTCTCAACGAAGGAGGAATACTCACACCCCTATTCACAGAAAAAGCTAAACCATGTGCCTGATTAGGTCCATGATAAGGATCTTGTCCTATAATCACTACTTTTACCTTGTTAAATGGAGTACTATCAAATGCATGAAAAATTAAAGAACCCGGTGGATAAATTTTTTTCGTTTTATTTTGATATTCGCTTTTTACAAATTGAATCAAATTTTTGAAATAATCTTTTTGAAATATCGGTTCTAATACAGCTTTCCAACTATCTTCAATTTTTACACTCATAAATTTTTGTAAATACTATTTTATGCAAAATTACAAAAAAAGGCTGGACTATAAAAAGCCCAGCCTGAACTTATTTGTTCATCTAAATTACTGTACTTTAATCAGTTTGACTCCTTTAACAAAATCTTCGGATTTCATTTGAAGTTGATAAGTACCATTCGCTAAACCAGTTAAAGGAATTTCAATCGTTTGATTACCTTGGTAAACTTTGCTATTCGATTTTAGTACTTCCTGACCTATTGCGTTATATAATATCCACTCAAAATCTCTATCACTTTCAGAACGGATTTCCATTCTCACAAAGTTTTGAGCTGGGTTAGGATATACCACCACGTTAAAGCTTTCTGAACTGAATAAGATGGCTTCTACTACATTGGATATAGTTGATTGTCCGTTGAAATCTCTCTGGTCTAAACGGTAGTAATATTTTTGGTTAAATACTACCTCCTTATCATCGTAAGCATAGGCATGTTGTTGATGCGTAGTACCGTTACCATCTACCCAAGTGATATTGGTGAAGTTCACACCGTCAATAGAACGTTGTAAGTGGAAACCTGCATTATTAAATTCAGAAGCGGTAACCCAATCTACTAAAATGGAGGAAGTTTCATATTTAGGCGTAGCTCTGAGGCTCAACAATTCTACAGGGAAAGGTGTTGTTGAGAAAGCGGTTGCGTGGTCAGAGAAGTTCGTTACGTTTAATCTACGAGACATACCAGGAGTAGAAGGTGGCCAACAAGAACCCGATAAAGTCCATGGACTCATACTATTATCTCTTTTTTGGTTAGTTACAGCTCCTGTACCAGGATAATTCGTGTAATTACGGTTGTACAAGGTGATATCATAAGTAGCATTAGAACCCGTTGCGTTCAATGTCCAGAAGCCATTATCCAAAAAGGCAGTATAAGGTGTGGAAGTCCCACAATCAGTTACGGATAAAGGTAAAGTAGCAGGTATTGGAGTAAAGTAAGCATAAATTTCATTTACGTCTACGTTGTTCTTAATATCCGTTGTAGCAAGTTGGTAGCCTTTACCACCATTAGTTTCATGAGCATCTCCAACAGGGAAATCATATTGTAAAGAACCTCCAATCGCTCTTCGTAAATTTCCATGTATATAACTATTGATACCGTATCCACTAATAGAGGTAGGCGCAACATTCTTGATATTGATTTCTCGCGCAGCTTGTGTATGAATCATACCATTAGAAAAAATGAATTGTCCATTGTTGGCT
>CALLNY010000071.1 GCA_938005475.1 uncultured Bacteroidia bacterium
GAAACGTGAACGTTGAGTAATGTATCGAAACGTGAACGTTGAGTAATGTATCGAAACGTGAACGTTGAGTAATGTATCGAAACGTGAACGTTGAGTAATGTATCGAAACGTGAACGTTGAGTAATTACTCAACCTTTCTTCAACCTTAATTTGTAATCTAATTTTACTCCATATCCAAATAACAAAATCATAATTACTTTTAATATAAAGCCTATCCACGTAAAAGGCATGTCCTGGCAGAGTACAATCAAAAACGTAGCCACAACCAAATAGCTTAAAATAGGACCTATCGGATAAGGAATAGGGTAATACTTTTGTCCTAGTAAATAACACAATAGAGCCATTGCAGAATAACAAATTAAAGTTCCGTATGCAGAAGCAACAAACCCATATTTCGGTATGAATAAAATATTGATTATCAATGTTAAAAAACTACCGAACATCGTAATCCATAAACCAAAATATGTTTTATGAATAACTTTATACCATATAGATAAATTCAGGAATGCACCGAGCATCACGTTTGCTAATAAAATATGGGGCACAATAATTAAACCACTCCAGTAGTCAGGATGAACCAAATGAAATTTAACTAAACCCCAGAAATTAAATTTGGCTATTTCCTGAATAAAAGCGCTGATTACCAAATACATAAAGATATTTGCAGTTGTATAAAAATAAAAGACACGAGCATAAAATTGTGGAGAGTTTTTATCTTCTGCATTTTTGAGCATAATAGGGTCTGCCGCATATCGGAACGCTTGAGTCATTAATGCAATGAACATTCCAAACTTATAATTTGCAGAATAAATTCCATTTAATGCTTTACCCGTATAGACTACGCCATTCCAAGTTTTACCATCTTCCCACAAGCGAAGTATCAAATTTCTTCCTATATTTTCATTCAAAGCACTAAATAATCCTGCTAACATAATAAAAAAACCGAATTTTAACATCTTTTTGAAGTAAGGCTCTCTTGGTATATAAAAATCCGGTAGATTCCTATAAAGTGCCATTCCAAGACGTATAAGAGATGCCCAAAAATTCGCTTCAAATACCGCTTCTATCGGTCTTTTAAGCCCCAAAACAAAAATCAAATTCAATAAAATGGTAATTCCGATATTAAGCAAGGATATCGTCGCAAAAGCAACCGATTTTTCTTCAAATCGTAATTTAGCTAAGGGCATAGCCGCTAAAGCATCAAAAATAATTATACCTAAAAGCCATAAAAATAAAACTTCTCGCCCTTGATAACCTAATAAATCCGCAAAAAATACATAATTTACTCCAAATATAATTAAAAAAATTAAACAAAAAAGCAAAACATTTGCGAAAGCATTACTGTAATAATTACGGAAATGTAATTTATCGGTGCTCATTCTGAAGAAAGCTGTTTCCTGACCAAAAGTCAGAATTACTGCCCAATAGAAAGTAAAACCATACAAATCGGATAAAATTCCGTATTCATCAGCAGGATAAACATTAATATAAAGCGGTGTTAGAAGCCAATTTAAAATTCTACCTAAGATAGAACTAATACCATAGATAGCGGCGTGCGAAAATATTTTTTTAACACTCATGAACTAATAATTTGGGCGTATCCCTTCGCTACGCTCGGGTCGGGGTGCTTCGGGTTCGCTATTCGCTCAGCAATCCTTTTCCTTTCAGTCAAAGGCAGTGCCAAGCCCTCCGCATCCCTCACGCAACTTTTTTTAATTAAACGAACTCCCATTTCTCAAAGGTTGAATAAGATAAAAAGCCGTAGTAGTAAAAAAATCCCTAAAACCTCCAAACCTTTCAAGCCACCTCGGTAACACTCTTGCCTTTAAACCAAACTTATAAGTATAAATAGGATTGATTAGCCATAATTTCTTACCTACTATTTGGTAGCCCACTTCCTGAACGATATGCTCAAATCGAGTAGTTGTCAAACCTAATCTCTTTATCTCCACTAACTCTTGAACATAACCCTCATCATTCGTAGCGAATTTTAAACATGCCTTGTAAAGCGGCATCGGTAATAAATGATAATAAGGTAATTTAGACCAAAACTTAGACGGTAAAATTTGCTGATGACCCCCAAAAGGCATTCGCCATGCAGGAAATCCCAAAAATATAAAACCATCAGGTTTCAAAAATTGTTTACAATATGCTATGATTTTTGCTTGATTAGGAATATGTTCAATACTGTCTTTAAAGATAATTAAATCCCACTGATGATGCTCCTCAGCAGTAAAATCATAAATATTTTTTGCTATAAATTGTAGTTTCCCTTGATTAACATAATCTATTTGAATTTTTCGGGCATTCTCTATACGTGCTAGACTTAAATCTATCCCTAAACCAATACACCCTTTTTCCACAAATGCTTTCAAAACTCCCCCTTCGCCACAACCAATATCCATTACTTTCGTTCCTTTTCCTATTCTTACATAATTTTCAATCCAAGGAATAATGTAATTTTTGGCATTTAAATATTGTTGCTCAAACTGCATTTCCGCATTTCCGTGGTGGGCTAAACTCACAGCTCTTAATTTTATCTCGGCAAAAGTAATTAAAAATTTGTTACTTGTCTTCTACAACTACTTTCCTATTATCTACCGTAAGAATTCATTCATTTCTTAAACTTGTAATAAACTTGTTTTACATTTAAAAATATCATTATCTTTGCTAATCTTTTAGATGACTTCGGTGCGTACTTTTATAAAAGATTTCTTATTAGCCTTCTGCTGGGGAATAGTCCTCATAATGGTTTCTATTTTACTATTTTTTTTACAATGGTAAATTTCAATGGACTAGATTTTTAGAGTTTGACGCTGAACATTATTTCAAAATTGCAGTTATAGGTTACAATCATAAGCGTTCTGCATTTTTTCCTTTATTTCCATGGATTTGGAGTATATTCGGAGCCTCCGTAGCTACTGGACTCATCATCAATATTACTATTTTTTCGATAGCTTTTGCTTTTCTAAATCGTTTGTTTCAATGAAATCTTTATCAAAAACTTTTATTTTTATCTATTCCTTCTACCATATTCTACTATTTACCTTACTCAGAAAGTCTTTTTGCTCTGGGTTGTGTTTTTTTGTTGTATTATATTCAAAATAAAAAAGATTGGGGCATAATCTTCACTTTCTTTTTCATTACTTTTTCAAGACCAAGCTTCATCGTTTTGTTGCCTGCTCTTGCCATATACTTATTTTTTGAAAGTATCCCTTTACAAAGAAAACTTAAAATTTTTATAGGTAGTACAATTATCAGCTTGTTACCTCTGTTCCTCGTTAATCTTTATCAGTATAGTTTTACTAAGATAGAATGGGGATTTTTCTCTGCCCAACAAACTTATTGGGATAATCATTGGCGTTTACCCCATTTCCCACTTTCTTCCTACGGGGATAACTATATTTTAAGAATCGATTTATTCGCTTTTTATTGTGGTTTCATTGCTTTTTATTTACTAGGTTTTCATTTTTATGAAAAAATAAAAGCTACTTATCAGCTTGATAGTCAATGGATATTGATTTACAGTTATTTGTTTGGTATAAGTTTATTAGTGTTATTGACAAGAGGTGGTTCTTTATTTAGTTTAAATAGATTTATTTTTACCAGCATTTTCGGTGGTATTTTGGTGATTAATTTACCGAGCATATTACGTAAGCATACAGTTCCAATTATTTTGATGTTACTTTTAATGCTTGTATTAAATAAATCTTATGTTCATATACAAGTATTTTTATTTCAATTAACCGTCCTTATCTTTTTCTTGTTACTTTATTTTAGTGAGTATAAACTATTTAGGGGACTCTTATTGATATTATTCATAGTGTATCAATTTTTTTGATGCAAAAATTTATGTTAAGTATTTGGGTAGCTTGAGTCGTTACAATTTTTACAAATTCCTTTAATAAAGAAATGGTATTCTGTGGCTAGGTAGCCTTCGGGAAGATTAATAGCGGGAATATTGATATCTAAACAAGTCGTTTTATTACATTGAACGCATTGAAAATGAATATGTTTATGCTCATGGTGTGAATTTTTTGAATAACATAAATCGGAGCATAATGCATATTTGAGGGTGTAAGTATCATCTAGAACCTTATGAATAACTCCCATATCTTTAAAAGTGTTTAAGGTCCTATAAAGGGTTACGCGGTCTATTCCTTCTAAATTTTTTTCTAAGAAAGGTTGAGAAAGTGCAAATTGATGACGTTGAAATAGTTCTAACACTTTTATTCGTGCGTTAGTAATTTTTAATTGAAAATTTTTTAAGATTTGTTCAGGTTTCATTTTATAATGAAGGTTGTTTTGCCTATTTCGTAGCCATCTGCGAATACGATAACTTTATATTGTCCTTTTTCATAGTCAAGATCATCAGGTTTATTGAACATAGCACAAACTTGGACTTCTGACTTTTGGTAAAAAACTTGAGTTTTAGTAGTATAAATTTCTTCTCGATTTCTATGGGTAAAGTATCCAGAATTTTTTTTAAATTGTTTTAGTATTTCTTTAGATGGGCTGATAATTTGAACATAAATAGTTCTATTTCCTATTTCAGCCACATGGTTTTCTTGAATTTTAAAACAGACTTTTATATCTTTCAATTGACGTGCCTTGAAAATATCATTAGGAATTTCTTTACCACGAGAATTGATATTAAAAATAGTAAAGTCAAAAGCCCGCAGGATAGATGCCGCTTCTAATTTGGTATCTTTCAGAGAGATATCTTCTTTGAGTATTTCATTTAGACTATCTCGCTCTTTGATTGTAAGATTTAAATTTTCTATTTTTTGCCTTAGTTGTTGATTTTCTTCTTTTAAACGATTGATTTCCTGTTGATATTTTGCTATGTAGTAATTCTTTTGGTCTAATTGGCCTTGCAATTGTTCTGCTTTAGTTTTGGTTAATTTACCTTCATTTTGATATTTATTCACTAAACTTTGAAGTTTATGAATTTCTTTTTGTAGTTCTTGGACTTTTCGGTCTTTAGTTTCTAATTCTGTGTTTTTATCGTTGATTACTGTTTCTAGATCGGCGATTTTATTATCCAATTCTTTAATTTCGTTCTGAAGTTCAATTTT
The DNA here is from genome assembly GCA_938005475.1 of uncultured Bacteroidia bacterium. GTDB lineage: Bacteria > Bacteroidota > Bacteroidia > J057 > CALLMJ01 > CALLMJ01. The sequence continues at coordinate 5,079 of CALLNY010000071.1, forward strand.
TGTTTCCTCAAGGCTTTGTTTTTCTTTTTTAAGTTTTTGGTTATCGTTATAATAGTAAAAGCCTATGCCAAAAAGGCTAATAACTAAAATGGCTAATCCGGTCCTTAAAAACAGGTTTTTGTTGTTTTCCATAAATTTTAATGCAAAGATAATAGTTATAATGCTTTATTAGCAAGATTAAGGAAAAATTTAATTTCCATTTTTATCTAATATTTCACGTTTAATTTCTTGAAGTTTTAAGAGCGCTTCTATAGGGGTCATTCTATCAATATCCATATGGGCAAGTATTTTACGGAGTTTCAAGGTATCTTCGTCCATAAGTTCGAACAATTTCATTTGTATGGGCTGGGTTTTTATTGGGATTTGAGCGGCTATATTTTTTTGTAGTAATCTATGATTTTCAAAGGATTGTAAAACTTCATGGGCTCTTTGAATGATGGATTTTGGAAGACCAGCCATTGCGGCAACTTGTATTCCGAAGCTATGTTCAGAACTTCCAGCTTCTAACTTCCTTAAAAACATAATTTTACCATCTACTTCTTTTACTTTAACATTAAAATTTTTAACGCGAGGTAATGTATTAGAAAGTTCTGCTAACTCATGATAATGCGTTGCAAAGAGTGTTTTTGCTTGATAATTTTTTTCATTATGTAAAAATTCTACAAGAGACCAAGCAATAGAAATACCATCATAGGTAGAGGTACCTCTTCCGATTTCGTCTAATAGAATTAAAGATTTGGGGGTTGCATTGTGGAGGATGCGAGCAGTTTCATTCATTTCGACCATAAACGTAGATTCTCCTGCGGCGAGGTTATCCGATGCACCTACGCGTGTAAAGATTTTATCAATCATTCCAATCGTTGCTTGTTGAGCAGGAACATAAAATCCCGCTTGTGCCATCAAACTAATAATACCTACTTGCCTTAAAAAAGCGGATTTTCCTGCCATGTTGGGGCCCGTCAAAATAATAATTTGTTGTGTTGTGTTATCTAAATATACATCATTAGGGATATAGGATTTTTCTGCGGGCAACATTTTTTCGATAACGGGATGGCGACCTGCTGTAATTTCTATACTATCACTTTCATTTACAACAGGTTTACAATAATTGCTTTGTAGAGCTAGCTGTGCATTATTAGAAATTACATCAATTTGTGCAATAATTTTTGCAATTTCTTGGAATTTATTTAAAGAAGTCAGTAATTTTTGTAGAAGTTTTAGGTACAAAATTTGTTCAAGAGAAATTCGTCTTTCTTCTGAAGATAAAACTTTGATTTCTAGTTCTTTAAGTTCATGGGTAATATACCTTTCTGCATTCGTTAAAGTTTGACGACGCTCGTAATAATCAGGTACTTTGATTTTATGAGCTTTACTAATTTCTATGTAGTATCCATGAACCTTATTAAAATCTACTTTCAATGTATTTATGCCTGTGTTTAGAATTTCTTTTTGTTGGATTTGGGCTAATACTTTTTGGGCGTGTTCTTGAACATTACGTAGTTCTTTTAGTTCTTCTGATGTACTATCCCGTAAAATAGGTCCGTTAGCCGCATTTAAGGCAGGATTTTCTAGTAATGCGTTCTCTAAAAGCGAAACTTCATAGTTAGTATCTACTAATTGGTTTACAAAGTCTTCAAAGAAAGGTAAATCTTTTATTAAGTTTTTAATTTCTGGAACTTGTTTTAAGGATTGTTTGAGGACTACACATTCACGTGGGTTTATTTTTAGCATGGATAATTTTGCAGATAATCTCTCAATATCTGTAATATTTTTTAATTTTAATATAATTTGATTAAGTATTTTGGGATTTTGAATTAAAGATTCAGTTTTATTAAGTCTATCATTGATATCGTTTAAATTTCGCAGAGGCATTAAAATCCATTTTTTAAGAAGCCTTGCCCCCATTGGAGTTTGAGTATTATCTAAAATATCAACTAATGATTTTCCTTCATGGTGGTTTGGATGAATCAATTCTAGATTACGAATAGTGAATTTGTCGAGGTATAAAAAGGTGTCATCGGTGTAGAGATGAATTTTTTTTAGGTGTTGAAGTTGATGCTGTTCATTAAATTTGAGGTAATGAATGATGGCACCAGCGGCGATGCTTCCATACAGTTCGTCCTCGATACCAAATCCTTTTAGGCTGCTCACTTGAAAATGTTCTAGAAGTTGTTGGATAGCAAAGTCTTTTTCATAAATCCAGTCTTCTAACCTGTAAATGTAAAACTCATCTTGGAAGAGGTCCTTAAAATTTTTGAGGTCTTTTTTGGGTAATATGACTTCGGAAGGTTCAAAAGTGAAAAGAATTTTTTCTAGTTTGGCAATCGGAATACTACTACAAAAAAAGTCTCCCGTGGAGATATCGCAGAAAGCTAATCCGATATTTTGTTGGGCGTAGAAAAAAAGAGAGCAAATATAGTTGTTACGGGAGGTTTCAAGCACTTTATCATTAGTTAAGATACCAGGGGAAAGGACTTCGGTTACTCCTCTTTTAACAATTCCTTTGGCGAGTTTAGAGTCTTCTAGTTGGTCACAGACCGCAACGCGTTGCCCCGCTCTCACCAATTTAGGGAGATATACTTCAATACTATGATGTGGAAATCCAGCTAATTCTATTTCTGATGCCTTGCCATTGTTACGTTTGGTCAGTTGAATATTTAAAATCTTAGCGGTTTTGATAGCATCCTCTCCAAAGGTTTCATAAAAATCTCCTACCCGAAATAATATAATAGCATCAGGATATTTCTTTTTAAAAGCATGATACTGACGCATTAACGGGGTTTCTTCTTCATGCTTTGCCATGTTTCAAAATTAATATTCTTTTGTACTCGTTAATACTAAATAATAAATTTTATAATCTCCTTTTAATCTTTTTTCATAATTTCATCTTAACATTTTGTGAAAATTTTTTTTCGTTTTTGGGCTTTATAATAAGAAGTTTTTTAGAAAAAATTTAACCATAAAATTTTATTAAAATATGAAAAATCCTTATATTTGCAATTTAATTGTAAAAATAAAGAAAAATAAAAAATTATGAATAGTCTAACACCCAATTTTTGTTTTGTAATTTTAATAATGCAATGCATCGTAAAAGCAACCCATTATAAATTAACGTATTAGTTTTTTTAAAGTAGTTCATATTAAAGGCTTGAGAGCAAACCCAACTTTTTGTTATATGGAAAGAAATAAACTTTTTTGGTTTTTGGTTATTGTTTCTGCTATTACAGGAGCTTATTTTAATGTAGGTTATTACCACCCTGATGAGCATTATCAAATACTAGAATTTGCGGGGTATTTAAGTGGTATTGTTACACCAGAAAGCTTGCCTTGGGAATTTCATCATCAAATGAGACCTTCTCTTCAGCCCATTATTGCTTATATCGTCCATCAATTCTCATTACTTATTGTTGGTGAACATAATCCCGTTCTATGGACTTTCCTTTTAAGGCTTCTATCTGCGGTTTTTTCTATTTTTACTACCTATCAATTCGTAAAATCCTTTGAAAAAGAACTAAAAGAAGACTATCAAAAATGGTTTTGGCTATTTAGTTTTTTTTCGTGGTTCACGGTTTTTTTGCATGTAAGATTTAGTTCAGAAGCATGGGCTGAAAATTTTTGGTTACTCGGTATTGTTTTCCTCTTAAAAAAAAACAAAACATTTCAAAATACCTTTTGGGCAGGTATCTTCTTAGGACTATCCTTTGTATTTCGATATCAATTAGCTTTTGCTATTTTAGGAATATTAACTTGGATTGTATATTTTGACAGTTCTAAATGGAAGAAACTTCTCTCAATCGCTTTGGGAGGAGGAACTATACTATTGTTTTCTATTTTATTAGATAGTTGGTTCTATGGAAATTGGGTAATAGCTCCATATCACTATTTTTACCAAAATCTAATCCTAAAAAAAGTAACTTACTTCGGCACAGAACCTTGGTACTATTACTTCGTTCAAATATTTATTAGTAAAACAATGATTATCAATTTGTTTTATCTAGTCACTTTTTTCTTCTTCCTTTTTTACTATCCTAAACATCTTTTAACTTGGACTATCATTCCATTTTTGATTATTCACTTTATTATTACTCATAAGGAACTTCGTTTTCTTTATCCTTTGTGGGGATTTCTTCCATTTATGTTAATGAAGTTCTTTGAATATATTAAGCTGGATAAAATTCCTTACTACAAAATCTTTCTTTATGTCTTATTTTCAATCCATATACCGCCTCTTTTGGTAACTTTAATTCAATATAACTCCATGAATATATTGGTTTATGAAATTATATGGAAAAACTACGATGAAAAGGAACCTACAATAATTTTTATTAAAGAAAATATACATGACTTACCCTGTAAGGTTATAAACAATCGTGAAGCACAATCACAATGTCTTTTACCTCGTATTTATTTGAATAATACGGGAATCATTTCTTCTTACTATTGTGAAGGAGATAGTATTGTTTTGGATGAAAATAAATATAAGAGAATGTTTATTGTTTATTATGACTTCAAAGATAAAAAAAACATACCCAAGCAATACAAAAGAGTTTATAGTTTCTATCCCGAATGGCTTATTACCTATTTTAATTTTGGAGGTTGGGTTAATAGAACTAGTTTTTTAGAGATCTATGAATATTCACCACGTAGAAATTAAATAATCTTTTTTTGTGATTATGTTTTGAAGTGAATGCAATCAATATTATTCTTTCCAAATCATCGGAAATAAAATTATGCTCAATAAAATGCTAATGAGGATTATAGATACCAAAAAAAACCAATACTGCCCAATTTCCGGAATAGTAAGCCCTTGAATACCTAATATAGTTATTTTAATTAAAGTCCATAATAAAGGGATTAACAAAGGAAAGCCCAATACGGACATCAACATCGTTGGATGATTAGACTGGACGGCAATAGCACTTATCAAGGTTAACGAGGATGCTAACCCCAAACTGCCTAATAATACACTCCAAAAGAAAACTTCATAAGATGATATTGGATTTTTTATCCATAGAGATAGTAGAATAAAATTCAAAATTCCCAAAATACATATAAATAAAGCATAATAAAAAGTTCTTGCTAATATAAACTGAATGGGATGTACTATGAGATAATAATAATTCCATTTTTGGGGTTCATCTGCATTAAGATGTTTATTTAATACAGTGAAACTTATGAACATCATCAGAATCCAGTAAAAAGCACTCCATATACTTGGGATAACGTACCCTTTTGTTACTAATGAAATAATAAAGGTAGTGCAAACTAAATAAAAAAATACACCAAAAACATTGGTTGGTCGGTTAAATTCTTCGTGTACTTCTTTCCAGAAGAAAAGGAAAATTGGATTTACCCAAAAAATAATATTTTGAAAAAAAAACGAGCAAAAACTCTTCAATTATTGAGGAATTTTAAAAATACGATTCCAACGAATACCTCTTTCTATAGAAAATAATACAAACAGAGGCTTTCCTATGATATGGTCTTCTGGTACCATACCCCAAAATCTACTATCTTGTGAGTTATAGCGATTATCCCCCATCATAAAATAATAGTTCATTTCAAAAGTATATTCGCTCGTTTCTTTATCATCAATATAGATTTTTCCGTTTTTTACTTCAAGTTTATGTCTTTCATATGCTTGTATGCATCTTTGATATAAAGGTAAATTTTTAAGTGTAAGGCTTATTTTATCACCTCTTTTAGGCAAGTATAAAGGACCGAATTGGTCTAAATTCCAATGATAATCAGGGTGATTGGGGAAGAACTCAATATTGGAGATACGGTTAATCGGGATTGTATCATTTTCAGAGTACTTGGGCATCACATTTTTCTCGATACGTTTGATATTAGGCCATACACTCAAAATATTTCGAATAGAATCGGTCAAGAACATTTCATAAACATTAGGGATGTGCGTCTGACGCCAATTAAAATTATCAGAGGTTTCAGGTCGGAAGCCGAGTTTTTTGAGATAATCATAGCTTAAACCACCTTCGGTTAATACATAGTACTGGTACTGCATGTCAGGCGGATTCCAACCAGGTTGACCATTGATATATACTTGACCATCTCGAATTTCTAATGTATCTCCAGCTTGTGCAACGCATCTTTTAATATAATTCTCTTTAAAACTTGGAATTCGTACGGGTCCTAGCTCAGGATTGTTAGGCTTAATATCATCAGCAGGGTAATTAAACACAACTATATCATTTCTTTTTATATCCACAAAACCAGGTAAACGCATATAAGGAATACGAATCCATTCTAAAAAAGAAGGTACATTAACAAAAGGCAATTTATTATGTACAAACGGAACTGATAAAAAAGTCATTGGAATGCGGGGTCCATAATGAAACTTACTCACAAAAAGAAAATCGCCCACCATCATAGTCCTTTCCATAGAAGAGGTAGGAATCATAAAAGCCTCTAAAAAAAAAGTTCTAATCAATAAAGCCGCACCTCCTGCCCAAATTAACGCATCCAACCATTCTCTAAATTTACTTTTAGAAGGTGCATTAGTATCTTTCTCCTTTTTTTCCCAAAATTTCCAATTCATATTTGAAACCGCAAAAATAAAAATAAACTCGTATCCTAACAGAAAAACTTTTCTTATCGCTATTGATAAATTGAGTAACTTGCTCCCCAAGCCAAGCAAATCTATCAAAACAACCTTCGTGCTCTCTGTGGTAAAATATCACTACGGAGAACACAGTTTAAAATACCTTTACTTTCAATAACCCTACTTCAGCAATCTCTCTATAGTATTACATTCTGACATGTCCATGACCCTAATTCGGTTGCTCTTACTCAGCTACCTTACAATGCCTTAAAATCTGAAATAAATTAAACCCCTTGTAGGTCTTCAACTACAAGGGGACAGGACTACCAACAACTTAAATATTATTTACTTACTACGATTTTAGACGTAACTTGCCCTTTGGATGTTTTTATGTTATAGATATAACTTCCATTTGGGAGATTGCTCGCATTGACCGTATACTCATTCAGACCTGCTATAGCAGTGACTTTGTCAGCCCAAATTTCTCTTCCACTCATATCATAAATCGTAATCTGGGCTACATCAGCATTATCCAACTCAAATAATAGTTTAGTAGTTTCGCATGTAGGATTGGGATACGCTTTATAAACTCTTAAATTTCCATTTTTTACGCCCGTAGACTGCGTAATTTCTACTACTGCTAATACCATTAAATCTGCATTAAAACCGCCCTGCCAAATATTATCAGCATAATCCCAAAATGCCAATTGTGCAGAAAAATCCTCTATTTTTTGCAAGAAACGATATTCATTTTGCCCGCAGCCTGAATCGGGATTGGTAGTTACAATGCCAAGAGTGTCATCAGTATTAGGCGTTTTACAAACTACACTCACTAAGAAAGAATCCATAAAAGCAACGGGTGTAGCAAAAGTGATAATATTACTAAAAAAATTGGTTACTGTACCTGCTGTAACTTGACCAGAATTGAAGCCCTGAGATCCTAATGGGGTAATGTTAGGATTATCTAACACATTTCGGCCGCCATAAATTTTCACTTCAAAATCATCATCTAATCCAATAACTTCTTTTGCACCCCACCAAATCATTACATCGGTTACGGTATGAGAACCCGAATAATTGAAGAATTGTGCATGCTCCGTAAAATCAAAATCAAAACCGCCCTGAGAAATAGTAGCACATGTTCCTGAAATATAACCACCGTTAATATAACCATATAAAACTAATTTACCAGTACCCGCGCAGCGCATATAATGGTCTCTAAGTGTAGTATCAGCTTGAGTTTTGAAAGCAAGATTTTGTTCATTTACTTGCATGCTTTGAGCATTTCCTTTGGGAAAAGGTTGTAACGATTGAGCAAAGGATAAATCTACACTAAACAATGATAATGTGATAATTAATACTATATTTTTCATTTTTGTAAAGAATTTGTTGCAAAGATAATACTTTTTGTAATTGTCAACACCTACTTGATAATATTTTTGCAAATTTTTTGATAATAGGGTTTTACTATTTTTAAAAAGTAATTGTAAATCAAGTACTTGAAATAACAGATTCTTCAACATTATTGTAAAGAAATAGGTGGTTATTAAGTGGTTTAGCATGCTTATCAACCTGGCGAAGCAAATGTATCGGACTACATTCTACGAGGCACTGTCAATTTGGTAAGGTAGTCTAAGCCTGAACTTGCCGAAGTACTAAAATGACCAATCTTTTATGTAATGAACGAAGGAGATGTATCGAAATGATTTCTGTGGCTCTCTGTGGTAAAAAATCACTATGGAGAACACAAAGAAACACAGAAAGAAACGGAGCTACTCAATCCGTTCTGAAGTTGAGTTATTAATAGATATAAGAGTTTTTATTAAAATTGCGAGATGAAGCGCTGGAATATTATATTAGGCATAACGTTGTTTACTTTTACGTATGGATTAGTTACGATACCGGGTCATCCTAAAGCGGGTTCAATGGCGGCTGTAACTTTGTTAATGGCTTACTGGTGGTTCACTGAAGCAGTTCATTTTGCGATTGCTGCTTTACTTCCTGTGATTTTGTTTCCGATTCTTGGAATAGAAAGTTCAAAAAATACTGCATCAGAGTACATGGATTCTGTCATTTTTCTTTTTATAGGAGGTTTTATGTTTGCTTTTGCACTCCAAAAATGGAATTTACATCAGCGTTTAGCGTTACTACTTCTCTCTAAAATCGGAAATAACTTATCGAATGCCTTACTCGGTATTTTATTGGCTTGTTTCTGTTTATCTATGTGGATTTCAAATACGGCTACGGTACTTTTGTTGTTACCTGCGGTCTTAACCATTATTCAGTGGTTAGAAAAAAATGTTACATTAAACGAGGAAGATTTAAAAAAATTACCTTCCGCTTTTCTCATTGGGTTAAGCTATGCTTCTACTATTGGGGGAATGGCAACGCTCGTAGGAACGCCTACCAACATGATTTTTTTACGTGAATTCTCTAAAAGTTTCCCTAATCAATCGATGAACTTTTTTGATTGGTTTTTATTCTGCTTTCCTATTTCGTTTGTTCTGTTTGTCATACTGTATGGATTGCTTAGGATTTCTTTTTTACCTAAACGAAATGTTCAATTCTCAAGAAGCCTATTTTTACAAGAAAAACAAAATTTAGGTAAATGGAAAAAGGAAGAAAAAATTATTATTAGTTTATTTATTTTTACGGTTTTGTTATGGTTCACGAGAGGAGATTTAGATTTTGGGGGTTATTATTGGAAAGGCTGGGGAAATCTTTTATTTATTAAAGATTGGGTTAACGACAGTACTATCGTAATGGCAACCAGTATGGTATTGTTTTTTATTCCGGATAGTCAAAAACAAGGTACAATCCTATCTTGGGAGGACGTGAAGGAATTACCAATAGATATTATATTGTTATTTGGAGGGGGATTTGCATTAGCAAAAGGTTTTGAGTCTTCAGGATTAAGTTATTGGATTGCTACGCAAATACATTTTTTTGCACAAATGCCGTTATGGTTATTTTTAATTGGATTATGCTTGATTATTACGATTATTTCCGAGTTTGCATCGAATGTTGCTTGTATTCAATTGATGTTGCCCATTATCATTGCGATACAAAATCAGAATGAATTACCGCCTTTAATTTTAACTTTACCAGCTACATTAGCCGCTTCATTAGGTTTTATGTTACCCGTAGCAACGGCTCCCAATACAATAGTTTATGGCACTAACCAAATTCCAATTCATAATTTATTCAAAATAGGTTTCATTATGGATTTAGCGGGTGTTTTGATTATAAGTTTATGGATGTATTTAAGATTGTAATACAAAAAATGTAATTTTGTGATTTATTTCATTTGAATGGACTGGAAAGCACAAGCCTTATTGTTTTTTAAAAAAATGAAAGAATTTTACCAATTTGATGAAGGCTTTAAAACCTATAGAAAAATTGTAATTTATATCTTTATTTCAGGACCGATATTATTTTTGGCACTCGCAGGATATGTAATTTGGGAGATGCCCCCTATGAGTATTTTAGAAAATCCCAAATCTAATTTATCAACACAAATTTTAGATAGAAACGGTAAAATTTTAGGTTCATTGTTTGATGAAGAGAATCGTATTTTTTTGAAATCTACGGACATGATAAACGATACCTTTATAAAAGCTTTAATTGCTACGGAGGATATTCGTTTTTATCAGCATGGAGGTATAGATTTTGTTGGTATTTTGAATATTTTTTATTCTACTCTTACGTTGGAGCCACGTGGTGCTAGTTCTATTACACAGCAATTAGCAAGAAATCTTTATGCGGAAGTGGTAGGAAATGAACGCTCGAGTTTTATTAGAACGATATTCAGAAAGTTCAAAGAAGCTATTGTTTCCATTTATTTAGAAAGAAATTACACCAAAGAAGAAATTTTGAAATATTACTTAAATACAGTGCCTTTTGGTTCTAATGTTTATGGAGTACAAGCCGCTTCTAAGTTCTATTTCCAAAAAGAATTTTCCACATTAAAAGCCCATGAAGCCGCTTTAATTGTAGCATTATTAAAAGGACCTAGTTTTTATAATCCATTTAAGTATCCCCAAAGGGCACTAAATCGCCGTAATACCGTAATTGAGCAAATGTATAAGTATGACCTTATCACAGAACAAGAAGCAAATGAAATCAAAAAAAGACCACTGAATGTAACTGGAAAAGGTAGTCAGTTAGAATATCATAGTGAAGGAATTGCTCCGTATTTTAGAGAATTTTTAAGGTTATACATCAAAAAATGGGCTAGTGAAAATAGGTACAACATTTATCGTGATGGGCTTCGTATCTATACTACTATTGACTCAAAAATGCAAACTTATGCGGAAGAAGCAGTATTAGAACACCTCAAAGATTTACAATCAAAATTTGATGCAGAACTGAACGCTATGGAATTAAAGCCCTGGGAACGTGACTCAACAATAATTCCTAGAGCTATGAAGCATTCTGCGAGATATCAAGTCCTTAAAAAAGAAGGGCTTAATGAACAACAAATTCTTAAAGATTTTAAAACCAAAATTCCTATGAAAGTTTTTGTATGGGATGAGAAAGCCAATTATGAAAAAGATACTCTTTTAAGCCCTTGGGACTCCCTCATTTATTATGCCAAATTTTTACAACCAGGAATGGTTGTTTTAGATCCTTATACTGGTAAGATTTTAACTTGGGTTGGCGGTTTAAATCATAAATTTTTTAAGTATGACCACGTAGAAAAAGGAAAAAGACAAATCGGTTCTACCTTTAAACCGTTCTTGTATGCCGCCGCTTTTGATAATGGTTTCCATCCTTGTGATAAAGAACTCAATCAGCCTCCTGCTATCCCTTCTGGTGATGGTAAAGTGTGGAGACCCGAAAATTCCGATAAATCAACAGGGGGTGAAGTTACCTTACGATTTGCGCTTGCTAACTCCTTAAATACGGTTTCCGCAAGAATTATTCAGAAAGTTGGACCACCTACTGTCGTTGAATATGCCACTAAAATGGGAATAAATTCTCCTATTGAGCCCGTTTATTCTATTGCCTTAGGTACTATGGATTTGAACGTACTGGAACTCACCTCGGGTTATGCAACTATCGTAAATCTTGGAAAATGGTTGGAGCCCTATTTCATCGAACGAATTGAAGACAAATACGGTAATGTCTTGTATCAACATACTCCTAATTCGCGAGAAGCTTTAAGCCCTACAACCGCTTATTTAATGGTTGACATGCTCAAAACCGTCATTGCCAAAGGAACAGGCTCCGCATTACGTTGGATTGCTCAACTACACTGGGCACTAGAAATAGGGGGGAAAACCGGTACTACACAAAACCATTCGGACGGTTGGTTTGTAGGATTTACCCCGCATTTCGTAGCAGGTGTCTGGGTAGGTTGTGATGACAGAAACGTGCACTTCCAAAGAATGACCTACGGGCAAGGTGCCGCTATGGCTATGCCTATCTGGGGAAAATTCTCTAAAAAAGTTTATGACGATAATACATTCGGTTTCAATGTATACGATAAATTCCGTAAACCCACCGACTTTAATCAAGATTTACTAGACTGTAAAAAATATTATGAAAAAAATAAAACCGACGTAACCCAAGAACATATCAACTTTGGGGAATAAACAGTTTCCTTCTTATTTTTGCCTTATGGTTATAGCCAATCCTATTTATGATATAGTGTTCAAGAAACTGATGGAAAACGATAAAGTAGCCAAGTTTTTCAATGGAACTCTTCTTGACGAAAATATTGTTGAATTAGAATCAAATTAATTTAATGCGATTTCGTAATTATCTTGTAGAGCAATACAAAAAAGAGGATGAGGTTTATCAACAAAAGACGATACTACCAATAACAACGATATACATATTAGGGTTTAATATTCCCGAGATTGATACAGCTTGCATCAAAG
>CALLNY010000072.1 GCA_938005475.1 uncultured Bacteroidia bacterium
ACGTGCTGATGAAATAGAAAAATGGTTAATGAGCAACCGCGATAAAGATGGGATATGGACAGGTGCTACCCATTCTATTACTTATTCGCAAGGAATTGGGCTCCAAGTAGAAACTACTGCTTTAGTAGGTTTAGCTATGCTCAAAAAACAAAATTTCAATATCATGGAATTAACCAAAGTTATCAAAACCTTACTAACCAAAAAAACACCTTACGGGGGAATGTTCGGTACTACTCAAGGAACCGTTTTAACTATGAAATTATTAGCATTATTTGCTCAACAAACTAAAAAACCTCGTGAAAATGGCACCTTAAACATTTATGTTAACGAAAAAAAAGTGGCTTCTCACGAAATCAAAACTTCTGATAACGGTCCTATTCAGTTCAGTTTGCCTACTGATGCTTTTAAAATCAATGCAGAGAATACAGTTAAGGTAGAATATGTTGGCATGAAAGAAGGAATTCCTTATACTTTGTATGTTCGTTATTCAGTAAAAGAACCTAAATCCGATAAAGAGTGTAAACTACAAATTCAAACGCAATTTGCACAAAAGGAAATTAAAATGGGCGATGCAGTTCGTTTGAGTACTACATTAAAAAATGTAACCCAAGAAGGTTTACCGATGAGTATGGCAATTGTAGGTATTCCTGGTGGTCTTTCCCCCCAGCCCCAACAACTCAAAGAACTTCAAGAAAAAGGAATTTTTGATTTCTACGAAATTAAAGACCAGTATATTGCTTTTTATTACCGTGCTTTAGCACCCAATGCTATAAAAAAAATTGATTTAGACTTAAAAGCAGATATACCAGGAACGTATGAAAGTCCGGCTAGCTATACCTATTTATACTATACACCGGAATACAGAAATTGGCATAGTGCAGGTGTTATAACCATTCAACAATAAATTTTAGTCTCGTGGCTTACGGGACTTTTTAGTTTATCGATTCTATAAATAAATGGAGTAAAAAAATATTGTTACGTTCAAAAAATTTTTATATTTTTGTGATTGGTTTTAGAAGAATGCAATCAAAGAGAGTAATATTTTTCATTATACTTGCTTTAAGTAATTACGTTCAGGCTCAGCCGCCTTACTTTCCGAATGGGGCTCCGCAAATTATAGCGAATCCCCCCGCACCATGGGCTCCTGGTACTACTGTAAACTTCTCTATCACCATCGATAATTACAATTCTAATCCAAATGGTATTTCTGAATGGTTTCATGGGTTAGGGATTACACCGGGCAGTTGCTGGACAAACTTTACTTATGGACCTCCTCCTCCTGCTTATACCAATGGCGTATGGCTCGTAGACTTAAATCCTTTACCTCCTAAAACGGGCGGTCCCGCTATTCCTGGATACTATTTTGATGGTACAGCAGGTTCTACTTCGGGTTTTATTGATGGTATCACAAGCAATAACTGGGGAGATGGTTCTGGCTCAGGTCCCTGGACGTTTACTTGGTCTGCAACCGTGCCCTCGACCTTACCTAATCCTTGTGATTTAAGTATGCAAGTAAATGTCTTTGGTGATGGTGAAACCGGTTCTTGGACACAACTACCTCCAGGAATTCAACCTCCTATAATTTATCAGGCTACTATTACCCAATTCTGTACAGATAAGCCCGTAACCTTGCCTTTCACATTAGGTAATCCTAACCCCACCTATACCTATCAATGGAATTTAAATAATGCAACTCTATTGTCAGGAAATCCTAATAGCTATGGACCTATTACGGTTTCTTTTCCTAATCCCGGTAATCCCTTTGTAATAAGAAACGCATTTGACCTGCTTAACAATATTGTTGAAAGAGATACCTTTTATGTGAATGTCCTACAAAATCCGCAAGCATCTTTTACAATAAGTCAAGGAGCTATATGCGAAGGCGATACGGTTACGATTACTTATACAGGTACTACGGGAACAGGCTTTAATTATAATTGGAACTTTTTGGGGGGTAATGTAATCAGTGGTACAGGTAACGGTCCTTATACGGTCGTTTTTAATAATGCTTTGGATGACTCTATCAAAGTTATTGTATCCAATTCAGTTTGTGTGGACTCGTTCAAAGTTCGTTTTATCGTAAAACCTATTCCCAATTCTAATTTTACGATTGCAGGTAATTTGTGTGCAGGTGATACCATTTGGTTTAACTATCCTTTTGGAGTACAACCAGGTATGAACTTTCAATGGAACTTCGGTAGTGGAATTGTAGTATCGGGGCAAGGTGCTGGTCCTTATCAAGTGATATGGCCAACACCTCAACAAGACTCCGCAAGTTTACTTTTAACATGGAATGGATGTTCTTCTTATACCTCTACCGTCTTCAATATAAAGCAAAAACCTATCGTAGATGCGGGTATTGACTATGTGAAGTGTTCTAATTCTCCTTGTGTTCCTTTAACTGCTTCGCTCGTACAGGGCGGTCCAAATTGTAATTATCAATGGACACCTGCAATAGGATTGAGTAATCCTAATATTTTAAATCCTTGTGCAAGCCCCAGCGTTACTACTACTTACTATTTAATAGCTACTTGCGGCGGTTGCCCTTCTATTGCTGATAGTGTAACGATTTATGTTCACCCTGCACCTGTGGCTGATATAACTGCTGATACAGTTTATGTTTGTCAAGGAAATGGTGTTACCCTGCCGGGGACTGTATCCGGAGGTACAGGAAATTTATCCGTGCAGTGGTCACCTATTATTGGTTTGTCTAACCCTTTTATAGCTAATCCTTTAGCTATTCCCACAACCAGCATGATGTATTACATGACAATAACCGATTCTATGGGCTGTATTTCTAATACTGATTCTGTATGGGTTCAAATTACGCCCTTACCTATTGTTGATGCTGGCAGAGATACTTTCATTTGTTCTAATTCTGCTAATGGTGTCCCTTTAAGTGCTTCTGTACTGAACGCTTCTCCTGGAGAGACTTTCTTTTATTCTTGGGCTCCCACCCAAGGATTATCAGATCCTAATATTTCTAACCCCGTTGCCAATCCTTCTACAACAACTATTTATACGGTAACAGTAACCTCTTTATTAACAGGTTGTACATCAAGTGCTACTACCTTGGATTCCGTTGCAACGGTAACAGTTACGGTTTTACCCGAAGTAATTGCTAATGCAGGTGTGGATAAAATTATTTGTGAAGGGCAAGGTACTTTAATTGGTGATTTGCCATCAGGTGGAGGTCCCAATTATCAATATTTGTGGACACCCGCTACTGGTCTATCAGACCCTACTATCCGCAATCCATTTGCCAATCCTAATACTACCACTACTTACACTCTAACCGTTTTCTCTAATTCTTGTGTTTCTCAACCCGATGAAGTAACTGTAACAGTAATCAATGCCCCTACGGTAATCAACTTGCTAGATTTTACGCTCTGCCCTGGTGACTCTCTGCTTCTAGACCCGGACGTTCAAACTGCATTACCGTATACGGTAAGATGGTCCCCTGGAAATGCTGTATCTGACTCAACTGCTCTTAATCCTTATGCTAATCCCACTCAAACCACGACCTACCAACTCTACGTAAAAATTGATAGTTGTGAATTTCTGACCAAGACCTTTACTGTAACCGTTGTGGATACTCCGCAGGTAAATGCCTTTGTGGAAGGAGTTAAAGAGATAGTAATTTGTGAAGGACAGACCGTAAACCTAAATGGAGAAATATTGGGTAATTTTGATAGTTTTATATGGACACCTGCGGCAGGATTGTCTGACCCTAATACTTTAAGCCCAACAGCTTCTCCGCAGATGTCTATGGTTTACTATTTTGAGGTTAGCTATCAAGGTTGTTTAAACAAGGACTCCGTGGTTGTAGCGGTGATGCCTCCTCTACAAGCTAATATACAGCCCGACAGTTTAGAATTATGTCAAGGTAAATCTTATACGTTAACAGCAGGTGGAGGAATAGGCTCTGCAACGTTTAATTGGTATGTTGAGGGAAATTTAGTAGGTACAGGAAATACGCTTAATATTACTCCCACAGAAACCACTGAGTACCTATTGGAGGTTCGTGAAGGTTCCTGCGTAGCATATGATACGCTAAAAGTTCAGGTAAATCAGCAACCTACAGCAGGTATAATTCCTTCTACATTTAAAGGCTGTGTTGAATTGACCGTCAGTTTCATGAGTAATAGTATACAGGCGAATGGGTATCAATGGAATTTTGGGGATGGGGAAGTATCTAATGAAGTAAATCCTGTTCATACCTATAGCGCACCCGGAAGTTATATTGTAGAGCTTATTACGCTAGGAACAGGAGGTTGTGCAGATACTACGTATGTGAATATTTTTGTATCTCCAGCCGCAGAAGCGAATTTCTATACTCAACCTGATTATCAAGTCGGAACAGTCTATTTACCTAATGCACAAATATTTTTCATTGATTCTTCTTTGAATGCAATAAAATGGATGTGGGATTTTGGTGATGGTAGTATAAGTTTTGAGCAAAATCCTGTACATGAATATTTATTACCCGGCAATTACACTGTTACTTTGATAGTAGAAGATGAGGGCGGTTGTTTGGATACGATTTCAAAAGGTTCAATTACCATAGAAGAACCTACCTATATTCTACCGAATGTGTTCACTCCAAATGGAGATGGGCAGAATGATGTATTCCGATTTGATTACAAAGGAAAAGAAAGTTTTATGTTTCAGATTTACGATCGCCATGGTATGAAATTATTTGAAACACAGCAAGCTAACGAAGGTTGGAATGGAAATACGAATTTTGGACCTGCTGTTGAAGGAGTGTATTTTTACGTTTTACAAATCGGTAAAAAGAAAATAACAGGAAATGTGACGTTATTAAGATAGTTTCGTTCATCCAATACAAAAAAGCAAGAGCCCTTATCATATATGAGGGCTTTTTTATTGCAACTTTAAGTAGGATTGTAGTCAAAACACTTAAAAAATTTTATAAAACGAAAAGTTTTGTTTAATTTTGGCATCCAAAGTTAGAAGAGATGATTAGAATAGGGGTTATAGGTGCTGGGCATCTAGGGAAAATACATCTTCAATTACTAAAAAACAGTGCAAATTTTGAGGTAGTGGGTTTTTTTGATATTGATACAAGCGTATGCGAGAAAGTTTCCCATGAATTCCAATTACCATACTTTGATTCAATAGATAGTTTAATTAAGCAAGTTGATGCGGTAGACATTGTTACTCCGACGGTTTCTC
This sequence comes from uncultured Bacteroidia bacterium, assembly GCA_938005475.1. GTDB lineage: Bacteria > Bacteroidota > Bacteroidia > J057 > CALLMJ01 > CALLMJ01. Next base: position 5,197 of record CALLNY010000072.1, read on the forward strand.
ATTTTGAAATAGCCCAAAGATGTATAAGACAATTAAAACATGTTTTTATAGAAAAGCCCGTAACCGAAACTTTGGAGCAGGCACGCAGTTTACACAAGTTAGTACAGGAGGCGGGAATAGTGGCTCAAGTTGGGCATGTAGAACGATTTAATCCCGCTTTATTAGCTATTCAAAACCATACCTATGAACCTCTTTTTTTAGAAGTACATCGTTTAGCGCAATGGAATCCACGTGGTACAGACGTTTCTGTGGTGTTAGATTTAATGATACATGACATTGATGTAGTACTTAGTTTAGTGAAGTCCTCTGTAAAAAAAGTATTTGCGAATGGCGTTGCTGTCATTTCCGATACTCCTGACATTGCAAACGCTAGGTTAGAGTTTCATAATGGAGCCGTTGCCAATTTAACTGCCAGTAGAATATCCATGAAAAATATGCGAAAATTAAGATTTTTTCAAAAAAATACTTATATCAGTGTCGATTTTTTAGACAAGAAAACGGAAATTATTAGTATCCATGAAAATGAAAAAGATATCAAGAACTTGTCTATGTCTCATAAATTTGAATTTAATGGTAAAACAAAATATCTTGAATTAGAGTATCCCAATATTCCTGCAGTCAACTCTATTGGTTTGGAGTTAGAAGAATTTGCAACTTGTATTCAACAGAAAAGAGTTCCACGCGTAAGTTTAGAGGATGGTTATAAAGCATTAAGTTTAGCTTATCAAGTGATAGAGAGCATTGAACATCATGCATTGTAAAGGGTTAGTATGGATTGGATTGCTCTTGCTCTTAAACAATGGGTGTAAAAATCAAAAAGCTTTAGTTCCTACCTATTTTTCAGTGAAAGAAACTCGTGTTGTACCCTTTCAATCTACTAATGAAAGAAATCAAACCGTAAAAGATATATGGGTTTTTCAGTATCCTGAATATATTGGTACTTTTGAAAAACCAACAATTTTTCCTGTTATTCGTACTGATGAGAATCGTTTAATTCTTCAAGGTGGAGTATGGGAAAACAATAGTCCTATTTCTCGGGTTGCATATCCTTTTTGGAAAGCGGATACATTATTTTTTGATTTTCAACCAGGGGAAGTAAAAGAGATTGTTCCCAAGTTTGAATATTTCATTGACACCTTGTTGATATTACCACTTAATGAAACTTTTGAAAATCAAGAAATTAAATTTCAATTATTTAATAATTTTTTGACAGATACCACTTCACTTTTAAGAACAACGGAAGATGTGTTTGATGGAATATATGCGGGTAAAGTGATTTTTAATGATACCAATAAAGTATTTGAAATTACTTCTATTCAGGATTTTAGTTTACCGAGAGCGAAAACACAAACTTGGTTAGAATTTTGTTATAAAAGCACTTTGAGTTTGAGAGTAGGATTGATTGTGAAGAGTTTTAATGATTTAAAAGTGGAAGCAAGTGATATGCTCACTTTTCGTGATGGGCAATGGCATACGATGTATATCAATTTAACTCCTATTGTTTTCAAGGCACAGCCCGATGCGAAATTTCAGTTGTTCATGTATGCTAATGGAAAAGGAGAAAATCATACTTTGTATTTAGATAATATTCGTATTATTTATTTTAAATAGCCTTGAGAAAGAAAAATCAACACATTGCTTCATTTGTAATTTTAGATTTTATATTAAGCTACATAGTATGGTTCTTGTTTTGGTATTATCGTAAAAGCTATATTGAACAAGTACCTATCACAGAAGTTAATTTTAACCAATTCTTAATTTCTTTTACAATTTCATTAGGTTGGGTAGGATTATACGCTATTTTTGGAATTTACAATGAACCTATCAAAGTTTCTCGTTTAAAAACAATGGGTTTACAAATTCAAGCTACCTTGCTTGGCGTTATTGTAATATTTTTTGTTACTTTAATTGATGACCCTATTAGAGAGTATAATTCCTATCGTTATATGGTAGTGGTTTACTTTTTTTTACAATTGTTTTTAGTAAGTGTAGCAAGATTTTGGTTAGCTACGATTTATAAACATCGAATGTATAACGGGCTTATGGGATACGATACGGTAATTATAGGTAATGGGGAGTCTGCTGAAGCCATCTACAATAAACTAACTAGTATGAAACCTCTTGCAGGATACAATATAGTAGGTTATATTAGTATCCAGCCGCCGCAGGAAGGAAATCTATATGGCAAATTGAAACGTCTTGGTGATATAAAAGATTTAAAAGAAATACTCCAAAAACGAAATATAGAAGAAGTAATCATCTGCACAGAAGTGCATCAATCGGAACAATTGCTTTTACCGATCATTTCGGAGTGTAGTAATTTAAACGTAACTTTAAATGTAATACCAGGGCTATATGATTATTTAGTGGGAAATGTAAAAATGTCTAATGTATTAGATGCACCTTTGGTAAAAATCAAACCGCACATTATTGCACCATGGGAAATGTTTGTTAAAAGAACAATGGATATTGTTTTTTCTATTGTGGCATTAGTGCTTTTATTTCCACTATTTATCATCATTGCTATTTTAATTAAACTAGATTCAGAAGGACCCATATTTTATTTACAAGAAAGAATTGGCAAGGGAGGTAAACCTTTTAAAATTATTAAATTTCGTTCTATGTATGTAGATGCCGAAGCTAAAGGACCTTCTTTGTCTTCAAAAGATGACCCGCGTATTACACGAGTTGGTAAGTTTTTAAGAAAAACACGTATTGATGAAATTCCGCAATTTATTAACGTATTAAAAGGGGATATGAGTTTAGTAGGTCCTAGACCTGAACGCCAATTTTTTATTGACCAAATCGTTAAAATTGCGCCACATTATCGCCATCTACATCGTGTAAAACCGGGCATCACCTCCTGGGGGCAGGTTAAATATGGCTACGCTGAAAATGTCCAACAAATGGTTGAAAGATTAGAATATGACCTACTTTACATAGAAAATATGTCACTTGCTATGGATATTAAAATTTTAGCTTATACGATTTTGATTATCTTGCAAGGAAGGGGAAAATAATGAATTAATTATATCAACTTACTCGCAAGTTAATTTGTCCAAAAGCATTAAAAAGTTTATTATGAACTATGTAATTCATTTATACAGCAAAACTTTCGCCACAACCGCAGGTTCTTGTAGCATTAGGATTAGCAAAATGAAAACCTTTACCGTTTAAACCATCAGAATAATCTAGTTCTGTCCCTGCCAAATATAAATAACTTTTTAAATTACAAACTAATTTAATTCCATCATTATCAAAAACTTGGTCATTAGGAAGTAACTCATTATCAAAATCTAATTTGTAAGATAAACCTGAACAACCTCCACCTTGAACAGCTACTCTAAGGAAATAAGTATCATCAAGGTTTGCTTTCTGACGTAATTTTTGTAAGTGCTTCTTAGCTTTATCGGTAATGGTTATCATATTCCTTAAATTTTATTTTTTTTAATGGGCTCAAGTCCATTTTTTACTTTGTAATCATTGATAGCGGCTAGTATAGCATCTTCTGCTAAAACGGAACAATGGATTTTTACGGGTGGAAGAGATAGTTCTTCTACAATATCCATATTATCAATTTCAAGGGCTTGTTCAATAGTTTTTCCTTTAAGCCATTCCGTTGCTAACGAACTAGAAGCTATAGCAGAACCGCAACCAAAGGTTTTAAATTTAGCTTCTTTAATAATTCCTGTCTCAGGGTCTACTTCAATTTGAAGACGCATTACATCCCCACATTCAGGTGCGCCTACAAGCCCCGTTCCTACATTCTGTTTGCTTTTATCTAATGTACCCACATTTCTAGGGTTATTGTAATGATCGATTACTTTTTCTGAATATGCCATAGTTCAAAGTTATGTTTAATATATATACGTATAATTATTTAGAATAGTTCTAAAAAAATGAAAAAAATTTTAATGTTCTACCCATTCAACTGATTTGAGGTCAATACCTTCTTTGTACATTTCCCAAAGAGGGCTCATTTCTCTTAACTGATGTACGGCTTTGATTACATGTTGAATAGCGTAATCAATTTCTTCTTCGGTAGTAAAACGACCTAACCCAAAGCGAATAGAAGAGTGAGCAAGTTCATCATCAACGCCCAAAGCTTTAAGCACATAAGAAGGCTCAAGAGAGGCAGAAGTACAAGCGGAACCTGAAGAAACTGCTAAATCTTTAATTCCCATGATTAAACCTTCACCTTCTACATACTTAAAACTGATATTAGAAACATGAGGCAAACGTTGGGTTTTATGCCCGTTCAGGTAGGTCTCCTCAATTTTAAGGAGTTCATTTTCAAGTTTATCACGAAGGTATTGAAGTCTTTTAGCTTCTTCATACATTTCTTTACTACAAATTTCTGCGGCTTCCCCAAATCCAACAATCCCAGGGACGTTTAAAGTACCTGAACGCATACCTCTCTCATGCCCACCCCCATCCATTTGGGCAGTAACTTTAACACGAGGATTTTTTCTACGCACATATAAGGCACCAACTCCTTTGGGTCCATACATTTTATGGGCAGTAAAAGCCATTAAATCAATTCCAAACTCATCCACTAAAATAGGAACTTTGCCTACGCCTTGCGTAGCATCGGTCATCAATAAAGCACCTCTAGAATGCGCAATTTGAGCAATTTCCTTTATAGGTTGTATAACCCCAATTTCGTTATTAGCAAACATGATGCTTACTAATACCGTTTTATCGGTTATAGCATCTGCCAATTGGTTTAAGTCAATTAAGCCATCAGTTCCTACGGGGAGATATGTAACTCTTGCTAAACCTTTTTTCTCTAAATTTCTACAAGTATCTAAAACTGCCTTGTGCTCAGTTACGGCAGTAATAATATGATTACCTTTTTTGGCATACATTTCCATTACTCCCTTTATAGCGAGATTATCAGACTCGGTGGCCCCAGAGGTAAAGATAATTTCTTTTGCATCGGCTCCTATCAATTTAGCGATTTGTTCGCGCGCATAATCTACTGCTTCTTCAGCTTTCCAGCCATAAGGATGGCTCCTACTCGCCGCATTACCATAATGTTCTGTAAAATAGGGCAACATAGCTTGTAATACCCTAGGATCCACAGGTGTTGTGGCATTATGATCTAAATAAATCGGAAACTTCATGTTTGTGTTCATTAGACTACAAAATTAAATCCTTTTTAGAACTATTCCAAATAACAATTTAGAATTAGTCCAAAGTTCAAATAAAAAAATTATTTTGAAAATGTTTTTTACACCAAAGAAAACTCTTTGAAATATTCTAAAGCCTTTAACATCCTCACCCCATACCAACTAAACATCTCGCCATTTACTTTCATAATTTTTGTATCAGGTAGTTCTTTCTGAAAAATTTTTATGTGTTTTTCCTGAAAAGGAAAAGGCTCAGATGATAAAAAAAGATAATCCAATTGGGATTGCAGTAAGTCTTCCATAGTAATAGTAGGATAACGACCTTCTCGATTCTCAAAAAGGTTTAAAAATCCTAAATGATGTAAAAGGTCATTGATGTAAGTATTTCGTCCAACTGTCATTATCGGATTAAACCAGATAAGATAAGCAATTTTTTGACCATGAGCAATTTTAAAAGGAGTTTTAGATAAAATTTGAAACCATTGATTTACAATTTCAAAACGCCGAAAGATTTCTCCAAAATTTTTTAGCATTTGGAGCCCATCATTCCAACTTTGTACGTTTACCACATAAACAGGGTATTTTTTTGCTAAATTTTCAACGATTTCTTGCGTATTCTCTTCTTTTTCTGCGATAATCAAATCAGGCATTAAAGTATCTATTTTGTGGTAATGGACCGATTTTGTACCACCTACTACAGTAATACTAGAAATTTTATTTTTAGGGTGAATACAAAATTTGGTTCTTCCTACTACGGGAACGTCCATTTCTATTAAGGTTTCTGTAATAGAAGGGCACAATGAAATAACGCGTTTAGGAATATGAGGAATTTCTACTTTTCGGTTTAAATCATCTAAAAAGAGCATTCTTCTTTACCGATAAAAATATTAGGTTGTATATTAAATTTTTGGAAGTAAGCATGTTGAATACTTGGAAGTAGTTCAAGATTAAAATTTTTATTTATTAGCGCAATAGCACAACCTCCAAAGCCCGCCCCCGTCATTCTTGCCCCTAAACATCCAGGTTGATTCTGAAGGTTCTCAACTAAAAAATCTAATGCATCGCAAGAAACTTCATAATCGTACTTTAAAGACTGATGTGAAGCGTTCATGAGTTGCCCAAGTATTATAAAATCTTGATTATGAATAGCTTCAAACGCATTTTTTACTCTTGCTTGTTCTGTAATTACATGTCTTGCCCGTTTTTTGATACTATCATCTTGTAAAAATTCTAAATCCGTTATTTCCGCTTCTGCAAGTGTAGTAATATTTTTATAATGTTGAATTTGTTTGAGTGCTTCTTCACATGAAGTTCGTCTATCATTGTATGCAGAATGTTTAAGGCTACGTGGTATTTTTGTATCTAAAATTAAAATTTTGTGATTACCTAAATTTAAATTTACTTCTTTATGTATCAGATTTTTACAATCAATTAACAAAGCACTGTTCCATAAGTTGTAGGAAATAACATAACTATCCATGATACCACAGTTTACACCTATATATTGATTTTCAATAAATTGTGAAATTTTGGCTATTGTTAAATTGTCCCAATTCAATTTTAATTCCTCATTGAAAGCTTTTAAAGTTACGACTAACATAGCGGCAGATGATGATAATCCCGAACCTTCAGGTAAATTAGATTGATAAATAAATTCGTAAGTCTGTGGTAGAGTGAAATGTTGGTCTTTCAAATATCTTAATACGCTAATCGGATACTGAACCCAATCCTTTGTCTCTGAGAATAAATCTTTATCCTCGATAACGATTGTTTCATGATTATCAGAAGAAAAAAGCCATTTATCAGAGCTTGGCTTAAGCCATAAATAAATACCCAAATTTATGGTTGTTGGTAAAACAAGCCCACCGTTGTAATCTAAATGTTCACCGATTAGGTTAATTCTACCAGAAGCATGATAAGGTTTATTCATGAGTAAGGAATAGGAAAGGTCTCTGAAATTAGCTCTATTTGGAAAACTTCAATGAATTTTTGTTTCATAATATCTATAATCTCTTGAAAATCAACACTTTGATTTATCTCTTTTTGAATAGACGTAACACCCTTATCTTGGATACCGCAAGGAATGATATAATCAAAGTAGGATAAATCAGTATTCACATTGAGAGCTAACCCGTGCATACTCACCCATCGAGAACAACGTATACCAATAGCGGCAATCTTACGAGGTTGGTTTTCTATATCTACCCATACGCCCGTTAAACCTTTTATTCTATGCCCTTGAATACCATAATAAGCAATAGTCCTAATTATAACTTCTTCAATATTACGTAAATAAATATTTAAATCTGTTTGGAAATTTTCTAAGTCAAAGATAGGGTAAACAACTAATTGTCCTTTACCATGATAAGTAATATCTCCGCCCCTATTGATAGGATAGTATTCAATTCCTTTGGCGTGGCATTCCAATTCGGATAGTAATAAATTTTTGGGATTACCACTTTTTCCCAAGGTATATACGTGGTTATGCTCACAAAAAATCAAATAATTAGGAGTCGGATGATGGGTATTATGGTTACGATTGTATAGTTTTAAAATAGCAATAGATTCAAGCAAAGCTTCTTGGTAATCCCAGGTTTGTTTATATGGGGCGTTCGGCAACCACAAAAAACTAACTTTCCTATTTTGAACAGAATACATGTTAAAAGATAACTTCAATCCATGGGGAAAGAAGCTACAAAATTAAAAAAAAATCAACAATATTCGTTGAAAGCGGCAATTAAATTGTCGGCAATCATTTGTGGGGTTCTTCCTTCAATATGTAATCTTTCTATAAAATGAACAAGTTTACCATCTTTAAATAAGGCCATAGAGGGCGAAGAAGGAGGATAGGGCAACATGTATTCACGAGCTTTTGCGGTAGCGGCTTTGTCTACTCCTGCAAATACAGTAACGATTTTATCGGGTAATTTGTGATTTTGGAGGGCAATTCTAACGGCAGGTCTAGCGCCGCTTGCGGCACAACCACATACCGAATTGATAATTACAAGTACTGTCCCTTTTTTGGAATCCAAAATTGCTTGCACTTCTTCGGGAGTAGTTAATTCTTGAACACCTAACTCAATCAATTCTGCACGCATAGGTGCTACTAATGCTTCTGGATACATATTTTTATATGTTTTACTTTCCAACACACAAAAATATAGATTTGTTCAAATAAAATGAACTTGGAAAAGAATTTTTATAAATTTTTAATTCTCCTAATTAATGCCAGACTAAAACCGATAGCTAAAATAAATGTTCCTAACCATAATACATTGATAAAAGGTTTTGCTAATGCTTTAATCGTGATACGGTCATCCGGCGGTAGTTGTTCAATTACTCGAATATGAATTTTTTCTGCTTTCGGGTCAACTCCTATGAAGCCTATTTGCATTGCAAGGTGTGGTATCTCAAAAACCTCTGTTTTAATATTCCCCTGTTTATCTACTAAAAAGGTAGGTTTAGCTATAGTTTCTTGCTCTTGAGTAGAAATTTCTAATTCTGCTCTTGCAACTACTTCATAATTTTTATATTTAGGGTTATTTTGTACTCTGTAAAGTGCTTTTGCTACCATCAAACTACCCGAAGCTAAAATCACGGTATCTCCGATAGCCATTTTGTATTCATTATCTGCGAAGCGTGGTTCTTGTTCATCGCTGGGTACAGATGTAACATGGACATAAATATCTTTAAACCATTCTATCTTTCGGTCAGGATGAGCTAATAATCCCATTCTTTCGTTTATTTCAGCTTCGGGGTATAACAGTGCTTTATCTTGAGAATCCTTTAAACTTGTAAATATCATAGCATACTGTTGACGGTTATTGATGAGTTTAGGTCGTAATAACCTCAAATTTTTAGATATGAAACTTTGTATTTTAAGTAAGTCCAATTCTTTATTAGATACGCTTTTGTAGAAGGCTTGGTTTGTAAGTTCAAAAAATTCAGCAGGAAAAGCTAACGCATAAACATCCTTCAAAGAGTCTTTAAAAGCAATTTTGACGTGGGTATTATTTTGTTCAATGATGAACAAATCATTAAGTGGGAGTTTAGGTTGTTTAATACCCAAATAATCGATTCGGTAACCATTTACGTATTTAGGTTTGTTACGAGACAAAAGTACATTATCTTTTTGGCTATTTGCAGGGAAGTTAGCTAACTCGGCGGGAGTATAGTTTACGGAGACGGTCCATTCGTAGCCAGAAGAAAATAAAATACCTATCATCATTAGTGCAAAACCTATGTGAGCAAGGCTACCTCCCATATTTTTCCAATGCTTGACATTTTTTTTGAGTAAATATATCGCTACCTCTGCATTACAAAACAAAGCAAATAAAGAAGCTAAAAGCAAAATATCGTCTGCCACCATTAAAAAAGCAATATTGAGGTAGGTAAACCAACGGTTTAAGAAATTTTGGGTCTGTGCTAATTCTAAAATTTCGACATAGGTTTTTTGGTAAACAAATTCCCAATCAAAGTATATTAGTAGAAGGGTTATGAACGTAGCAGCAAGCAATGCAGACCAGAAAGGGCGTAACAATGCTTTTCTTAAAGAATTTTTTTCTATTTGAAACCAAAAATAAAATTGAGCTAATCCAGAAAAAATTCCTATCAATATACCAAACCAAACATTCCATTTATAGTAAAAGAAAGGTACATTAGCAGGCGGAGCAACGTTCGTTCCTAAAATTTTATTGAGTACGGGTGTAGAAGTGAAAAAGGTAATTTGTAGGGCGGCAAAACTGAAAATAGTAATTCCGATGAGTAGTAATCCTTCTCTACTCCACCAATTAAAGGAGTCTTGAGAGGTATTGGCTTCTCGGATAGAGGAGTAACGTAGTAACCCTAAATAAATGATAGCGAGCAGGTATAAGAAGATAAAGGCGAGGAGTTGTCCTGATAGACCTAAATCGGTGAAGGTATGGACGGAAGCATCACCAAGGATACCGCTTCTATTTAGGAAGGTAGAATAAAGTACTAAAATGAAAGTAATTAAAGTTAGGAAGAGGGTGGAAGAGAGTTGTTTTTTTTGACTTTTCCAAATGAGCATGGCATGGATAGCGGCTACACCAGTAATCCATGGCACAAGAGAAGCATTTTCAACGGGGTCCCAGTTCCAATAACCACCGAAATTTAACGTTTCATAAGCCCAGTATCCCCCCATAATGATGCCAATCCCCAATACTAACGAAGAAAAAATTGCGAAAGGAAACGCAGGACTAATCCATTCTATTATCTTGTTTCGAATTAAACCAGCTAAAGCATAAGCAAAAGGTATCAAGCTACTCGCAAAACCTAAAAATAAAACAGGTGGATGTATTACCATCCAATAATTTTGAAGTAAAGGATTTAATCCATTACCGTTAGAAGGCACAAAAGTAGGGTCCTGTGAAAAAATTGGGGCATTTGGCATTGCGTCTTTCAATAATGTAAAAGGGGAAGAACCTATTTTCCATTCTCCTACCTCAAAAAAGAATAGTATCCAACTTATTATTAATAAACAGTAAATACTCAAAAAATTTCTTGTGGATAACCTTTTTGTATAAATTTCAAACGTATAATATCCTGAAACACTTAACAGAAAGAATATGTAAGGGATAAATCCATAAATTTGAAATCCTTTGAATCCCATTCCTGTGTTACCTTTAAAAATTAAAGCAAATTGGAGAAAAATCAGGCAAAAAGCTGTAATCCAATGATTTGGCTTGGAATAATTTTGTCTATAAATGAAATAAGCAATAAACAAAAGTAGAACAGTTATTAAAATAACAACCCCAGTGATATTTAGTACTACCCCCAAAATCATTGAAGCTAAAATGACTTGTACGGATAATAAAATGGCTAAAACTAAGGGCTTCCATTCATCATTACGAAAATAAATCCATAATCCTAAAATAGCGTGCCAAATTAACCATAATAAGAAAGAGCCTTCTTGACCCTCCCAAAAGCAGGAAATCATAAAGTGTAAAGGTAGTTCATTACTAGAATGAGCCCAAACGTAATGATACTGATATTGGTGAGTGTAAATCAAGTAAAAAAGGGTAAAAAACGTACTAAAAACGCTAAAAACATGTAAGAAGAAACCTATGTTTCCGAGAAGTTTCCATGCTCTTTGGTCATCGGGATTTTTATCGTAAAAAGAAAAAAAATAGGATAATGCTCCCATTCCCGAACTTACAAATAAAAGATTGGTTAGCAAAAAACCGAGTTGTCCTCCGAAAGTAGAATACATGAAAAGGTTACTCAATATAAACACAAAAATACATCAAAATATTCCAATTAAAAACAAGGTATTTCATACATTCAATATGAAATAAAAAAGTTCATATGAAGTTCTATGATATCAAAAAGTGTTTTGTTATATAAAAGGTATTGCTTTATTATGCATTCTTTTGTTTTAAATTTGGTAATGTCTATTTATTTTTATTAACTTTGCGTTTAAGTTTTATGAAAAAAGCATTATTCCCTGGTACTTTTGACCCTATTACACTCGGACACACTGAAATTATTGAAAGAGGATTACAACTATTTGATGAAATTATTATTGGAGTAGGAGTAAATTCTGCTAAACAAACTATGTTTTCCCTTGAGCAAAGGATTTTGTGGATTCAAGAATACTTTTTAAATCAAAGTCACAAAGTAAAAGTATTGCCTTTTGAAGGGCTAACCGTGGAGTTTGCCAAAAAACACGGTATTCAATTCTTATTAAGAGGGCTCCGCTCTGCCCCAGACTTTGAATACGAAAAACATATCTTCTTACTCAATAAACATCTTGACGAAAAAATTGAAACTATTTTTCTTGTTTCTGATACGCAATATATTGGTATCTCTTCTACTCTCGTAAGAGAAATCATTAAATATCATGGTAAATTAGAAGGGCTTGTACCCCTAAATATCTTAAATTCTATTTATAGAACCTTATATCCCCCTAAATGAATCCCGAAAAAGCTTTAAAACGAATAGAAGAACTCATCGCCACTATTCAACACCACGATGAATTGTATTATGTACAAAACAATCCTATCATTACAGATAGAGAATACGATGCACTTTATGAAGAACTTGTCCAATTAGAAAAGCAATTCCCAGAATTTGTCAAATCTTATTCTCCTACACAAAGAGTTGGCGGTGCTATTACTAAGATTTTTCCTGTTTTTCAACATGAGATTCCTTTTTTAAGTCTTTCTAATACTTATAACATACAAGAAATTCACGAATTCATTATTCGTAACCAAAAGCTAACGGATAAGCCTTTTTCCTTTATTTTACAGCATAAATTTGACGGTGTAGCTTTAAGTTTACATTATCAAAACGGTATTTTAATGCATGCAGTAACAAGAGGCGATGGTACTCAAGGTGACAATATCACAAACAATGCTAAAACGATTCGTGCTATCCCCTTAAAATTAAAAGGTAGTAATATCCCCGAAAAACTTGAAGTACGCGGTGAAGTGTTTATGCATATTAAAGACTTTGAAAAATTAAACCAAGAACGAATAGAAAACGGTGAACCTCCCCTTATGAATCCACGCAATACTACCGCAGGAACCCTCAAATTACAAGACTCCCGTGAAGTAGCCAAACGTAAATTAGACTTCGTGGCTTACTTCCTACACTCCAATGTACTAAATTATAAAACAGACTATGAACAATTACAACAACTAAAACATTGGGGATTTCCTATAAGTGAGTACAATCAAGTTTGCACTAATATCCCCGAGATCGAGACCTATTTACAATATTGGAAAGATAAACGCTTCTCATTAAGCTATGATATAGATGGTATTGTAATAAAAATCAACGAATTAGAAGTAAGAGAAGAACTTGGAAGTACAGCAAAAAGCCCACGTTGGGCAATAGCTTACAAATATGAAGCCGAAAAAGCTATTACTCAATTAGAAAGTATCAGTTATCAAGTAGGAAGAACGGGAGTAATTACTCCCGTAGCCAATTTAAAACCCGTTTTACTAGCAGGAACTACCGTAAAACGTGCAAGTATCTATAACGAAGACGAAATCCATCGTTTAGATTTACATGAAAACGATTACGTTACTGTAGAAAAAGGAGGTGAGATTATTCCCAAAATTACAAACGTCTTAATAGAGAAACGTAATCCTAATGCTCGTAAAATTCAATTTATTAAAAATTGCCCCGCTTGCGGAACAGAACTCATCAAAATAGCAGGCGAAGCCAATTGGTACTGCCCAAACTCCGATGGCTGTAAACCTCAAATTATTGGTAGAATAGAGCACTTTGCGCACCGTAAAGCCATGAATATTGAAGGTTTAGGCTCTGAAATTGTTGCTCAACTCGTTAATCAAGGACTTATTCATAATGTTGCCGATTTATACGATTTAACAGTTGAACAGCTCCTACCATTAGAACGATTTGCTAAAAAATCTGCAGAAAACCTAATCAATGCCATTCAAAAATCTAAAGAACAACCTTACGAAAAAGTTTTATTTGCACTCGGTATACGACATGTAGGAGAAAACTTAGCCAAAAAAATTGCTGATCAATATCCTTCGCTTGATGAACTACAAAATGCAAGCTTTGAAGCTCTTACTGCTACCCCTGATGTTGGTGAAATTATTGCCCGCTCTATTAAAGATTTCTTTAATAACCCCTACAATCAAAATCTCCTTCAAAGACTTCGAAAAGCTAATTTAAAATTCCAGACCAATAAAAAAATCTCTTCTCAAAGCAATAAATTAAAAGGTATTACCATCTTATTTTCAGGAACTTTTCCAGGTTATAAACGTGATGAGTTAATTGCTCTTGCTGAAAGTCATGGTGCAAAAGTACTGACCAGTGTATCCAAAAATCTACAAATTTTAGTTGCCGGCGAAGACATGGGTCCCAAAAAATTAGAGAAAGCACAAGAAATCGGCATCAAAATTATTAATTTTGCCGAGTTTCAAAAAATGATAGAATGAAAATTTATACATGTTTTAAAACGTTACTTTTCAATTCAAGTGGTTTAAGGCCTCAATTAAACTTTACTTTCTTGGAAGAGATAATATATCACAATTCTTTTGCCATTAGTTCAGAGTGCCAATCTTTAGCATCTATTAAAAGTATCTTGCTTTTATTTCTCTTTTTATTTTCTTTCAGCGCTTGTTCTAATAAAGTAGAACTCAAAACCAAACTAGAAATCTCAGCCGAAACCCCAAAATGGTCTCAACTCTATGTAGATATTTATGACCTTTCGCAAGATATTCAAAGCATTAAAATCCAAATCCAAAACAATAAAAATGAAATCAATCAAAAATTTTTACTTATTGAAGATTCTTCCTACGCTGAAAAAGTATCTTTTTACAAATCTAAATATTTTCAGCAACTTACTGATTTTAATAAAATTATTGATAAATCAAAAAGACTTCATGATAAATATGTTAAGGATAGAACACTTTATAATTATTGGTTGAATACAGTTCAGAACGATGTGATTTCTGAAGAAAAAGCTATTGAGGAATACAAAATCTTTGAAAAAAAATACACTTCTTTGCATAAAGAATATGAGCAATTAAAAAAAGAACTTTTGCTATTTATTCGTAAAGGTAATGACGCTTCTGAAGAATTGACAAATATCATTCCTGATTTAGTAGGACTAAAATTTAAAATAAAAAAATAGTAATAAAAAATTATTTACTTTTGAAAAAATTACAGAACATGCGTACAGCTTTAATTGGATATGGAAAAATGGGTAAAATGATAGAGAAACATCTCCTCTTAAAAGGTTATTCTATTTCTCAAATCATTGATATTGAAAACTACTCTGATATTAAAAATATAAATCGAGAGAATACCGATGTTATCATTGAGTTTACCACGCCTGTTGAAGTAAGAAAAAATCTATCCAATGTTATACCTTTAGGGATTCCCATTGTTATAGGGACGACTGGTTGGTATACGCATTTAAAAGAAATAGAAAATTGGATAAGCCTAAATAATGGAACTTTAATTTATGGAACAAATTTCAGTATTGGTGTGAATATCTTCTTTTTAGTAAATGAATTTTTAGCTAAAATCATGAATCGTTTCTCAGAATACGACGTATTTATTGAAGAACGACATCATAATCAAAAAAAAGATGCACCAAGTGGCACTGCACTTACTTTAGCTAATCAAATCATTGAACTCATAGAACGAAAAACTGAAATAGCTACCAGTTTAGCGGAAAGAATACCTCAACCTCATGAATTAACTATTGGCACATTAAGATGTGGGGAGATTATTGGTAAACACTTAGTAGGTTACTCCTCAAAAATGGATTTAATAGAGATTTCTCATGATGCGCATAACCGAGAAGCATTTGCCTTAGGAGCTATTTTAGCCGCTGAATGGTCTCTAAAACTCAAAGGTGTTCATGAATTTAAAAACCTATTCCAACAAAAAATGTTAGAAGGTCTAGTTGAATAACATTTTATTTATTTTTGCCTTGAATTATGACAAAGACCAAGATACTCATTACGGGGGGAGCAGGGTTTATTCCCAGTTCCTTAGCGGATAAACTATCTGCTAATCCAAATTATGAATTAGTTTTAGTGGATAATCTTTTAACTGGTAGAGCTTCCAATATTCCACAAAAATCTAATGTTCGTTTTATTAAAGCAGATGCAAATAATTATGATGAGATGGCGGCTATTATGCTATCCCAATCTTTTGATGTCGTTTTTCACTATGCCGCAGTTGTTGGAGTAAAAAGAACACTAGAAAATCCCATATCTGTACTAAACGATGTTAAAGGTTTTGATACTATTTTTCATTTATGTAAAAATACAGGAGTAAAAAGAATATTTTTTTCCTCTTCATCCGAAGTTTATGGTGAGCCGGTTGAGTTTCCACAAAATGAAGAAACTACTCCGCTGAATGCCCGTTTACCTTATGCAGTGGTAAAAAATATTGGAGAATGCTATTGCAAAGCTTTTTATCAAGAACATGGGCTTTCCTATACTATTTTAAGATTTTTTAATACCTACGGACCGAAACAAAGCACAGACTTTGTAATGTCCAAGTTTATTAGAGCCGCTCTCAAAAATGAGCCTATTACCGTTTATGGAGATGGTAAACAAACTCGTACCTTTTGCTATATCGATGATAATGTGGACTTTACAATTATTTTGTTAGAAAGAAATATTGGAATTAATGAAATCTTTAATGTCGGAAATAGATACGAAATACCAATTATCGAGTTAGCTAAAAAGATTATTGCAATGACGAATTCAAAATCAGAAATTATACATCTGCCCGCACTTAAAGAAGGTGATATGACGCGTCGTCAACCTGATACTACTAAAATGCAAGCTATATTAAACCGAGAAACTCCTTTGGAAGAGGGTATGAAAAAAGTTATTGAAATCGTAAAAAATCAAATGTCATTATGAAAAAAACGATTTTAGTTACAGGGGGGGCAGGTTATATTGGTTCTATCACTATTTTAGAACTTTTAAGAAATACCGATTTTGAGGTTGTTAGTTTAGATAATTACCTAAACTCTTCTCCTAAAACTTTTCAAAGAATAAAAAAAATTACAGGAAAGGATATTTTAAATTATGAAATAGATTTAAGGGATTTAAATTCGTTAAGAAAAGTATTTGAAAATCAAAAAATTGAAGGAATTATTCATTTTGCCGCACTGAAATCGGTCCCTGAATCGTTAGCGAAACCTCATTGGTATTACGATAATAACTTTAATAGCCAATTAAACATTATGAAATGCTGTGAAGAATTTGGGGTTCAAAACTTGATTTTTAGTTCCTCTTGTTCGGTTTATGGAGAAGTTCAAAATTTACCTGTTGATGAAAATACACCGCTCAGTGAAGTTAAATGCCCTTATGCTCATACGAAGCGAGTAGGAGAAGAGATGTTATCCTTTTGGGCTCATCAATCTGGGGTGAATACTATTGCATTGCGGTACTTTAATCCAGTAGGTGCAGACCCCTCTGGTTTATTAGGTGAAGACCCTCGTAATACTCCAACGAATCTAGTGCCTGTCATTACGGGAAGTGCTATTGGAATACTACCACCTGTAAAAGTTTTTGGTTCAGATTATCCTACACGCGATGGCTCTTGCATTCGTGATTACGTACATGTAAACGATATAGCCGATGCACATATAAAAGCCTTAATTTATTTATTCGAACATAAGAACACTTCATTTTTCGATATTATCAATCTAGGTACAGGTTCTGGAGTAACCGTTTTAGAAATGATACAGGCTTTTGAGAAAGTTACAGGTCAAAAACTTAATTACATTTTAAGTAATAGACGTGATGGAGATGTTGCACAAATCTATTCGAATCCACAAAAAGCGAAGAAGCTACTAAACTGGATTCCCCAATACGATGTTAACCAAATGATGGAGACTGCATGGAAATGGCAAATCAATCTTAAAAATGAAATTTAGTCCTCAAAAGTTTACTATTTTAAATGTTATCCTTTCTTTGTTGTTAGTACTTTTCTTTACATTTATTGCTTACAACAGAAATGAACCATTCGTCTTTTATGGTATTCCGCCGATGTTAGTAGGAATACTTTCCCAATTAGGTTTTTATTTTCTAAACCGGGCAATCAAAAAAGAAAAAATCAAAGAATTTATCAATTTAGTTATTATATCAACATTTATTCGATTGATTATTGGCATTTTAACAAATGTTTTGGTTATAATTTTATGGAAGTCTCAAAGCTATATTTTTATTCTTTCCTACTTTTTTGCATATTTTTTTCTAACTTTTTTTGAAATTTACGCTGTTATGTCTAACTTGCGTGCCGATTCAAAAGATAAATATTAAATCTTTATGTTTTGTAAACCAAATAATTACATAAGACCTTTTTTAATATTTCTATTTTCTTTCGTATTTAATTTTACCTTTATAAACGCAAAAGAAGAAAAAGCAAGCGATTTTAGTGTATCGGAACTAATGTTTCACCACATCAAAGATTCTCATGATTGGCATATCGCTGATATTCCCAGTGGTACAAACCCTGATGGTACTACTCGTTATATTCCTATTGCTATTCATCTTCCGTGGATTCTTTACAGTTCAGAAAAAGGTTTAGATATCTTTTTCGTGGAGGGGCATACTGAGGAAGAGCAGGCTAAATCAGCGGAGCAGAAAGGATATAAATATCATCATGGAGAAATTCATGAAACCTCAAGTGGGGTTCATGTGCTTGATTTATCCATTACAAAAACCTCCTTACAAATGCTAATAGTAGCATTATTATTAATATTTTTGTTTAAAAGAGCGGCTAATCAGTATAACGAAAATCCTCTACCCAAAGGATTTGCTTCTTTTATGGAGCCTATTATGGTTTTTGTAAGAGATGAAGTCGTAAAGCCTAATTTAGGTAAACATGCTGATAACTTTCTTCCTTACATGCTTTCTTTGTTCTTTTTTATTTGGTTTTGTAATCTCTTTGGATTAACACCTTTAAATTCTAATATTGCAGGTAACATTTCTGTAACGGCGGGATTAGCTATATTAAGTTTCCTGATAATAAATTTTAATGGTAAAAGAGATTACTGGGAGCATATATTTTGGTATCCTGGAGTTCCATTACCTGTAAAATTTATCATGTTACCTGTTGAACTGGTAGGTGTTTTTACAAAGCCATTTGCTTTAACTGTGCGTCTTTTTGCGAATATTTCCGCAGGACACTTTATGGTGTTAGGTTTAATTAGTTTGATTTTTGTTTTTTCTAAAGGAACTAGTATAAGTGCAGGTTTGGGAATAGCTCCATTATCCATTTTCTTCAGTTTATTTATTTTGTCCCTTGAGTTTTTGGTAGCTATTGTTCAAGCGTATGTATTTACATTATTGACGTGTGTGTTTTTAGGTAGTGCATTAGAAGAGCATCATCATGAAGAAGCACATCATTAAATAGCTTTTAATAACCTTAATATAAATAATCATAATTATGACACTTTTAGAAGTAGCAACAGAGTTTGGTAGATTAGGTGGTGGTATCGGTGCTGGTCTTGCGGCAATAGGTGCAGGAATGGGTATCGGTAAATTAGCGGCTTCAGCCGCAGAGTCTATGGCTCGCCAACCACAAGTTAAAGATGATGTAAGAGGCATTGCAATATTAACTGCCGCTTTCATTGAAGGGGTTGCCCTTTTCGGTGAAGTGATTTGCCTTTTATTAGCTCTCTAATTCTTTCTTTACACAGGCTAACGGTTGGTTAGTCTGTGTAGTTTAACTTTAAAATTCTCAACTAATTAATATATATGGAAATCATATTACCTAAATTCGGTCTATTTTTTTGGACAGTTGTAATTTTCATTATTTACTACTTTATTATAGCAAAGTTTGCATGGAAACCTATACTTTCCGCTATTAAAAAACGCGAAGAAGGTATAGAAAAAGCATTACAAGATGCGGAATCCGCCAAGCAAGAAATTCAAAAAATGAATGAACTGACCGAAAAAATTCATAAAGAAGCGCTTGCAGAGAAATCCCGCATTATTAAAGAAGCTGAAGAACTAGCTAATCAAAAAAAACAATTAGCAGAGCAAGAAGCTTCTAATATTAAAGCTAAAAAATTAGCGGAAGTAGAACAAGAAATTACCATCATGAAAAATGCCGCTATAACGGAAATCAAAAATTTAGTCGGTTCACTATCGGTTGAAATAGCCGAAAAAATTTTAAAAGAACAACTTAAAAATCCAAAAGAACAAGAAGCATTTGCCAAAGCAGAACTTGATAAAATCAATCTCAACTAATGGAAAACGAAAGAATAGCAAAAAGATACGCCAAATCTATTTTTGATTTAAGTAAAGAAAAAAATATTTTAGAAACCATCCATAATGATTTTAATAATCTAAAAACACTAGTTCAAGAATCTAAAGAATTACGTCTTTTGATACAAAGCCCTATTATTAACTCTCTAAAAAAACTTGAAATGCTCAAAAAAGCCTTTTCTAACCATTTTCATACCCTTACTTTAACTTTTATGGATATTTTATTCAAAAGACATAGGGAAGCTATTCTTCCAGATATTGTCGCAGAATTCATAAAACTATATCAAAAAGAAAATAATATCACGGAAGTTTTGTTTATTTCAGCCACGCAATTAAGTGATGATTTCATGCAACAAGTAAAAAATAAAGCTGAAAGTAAACTAAATACCCACGTAATATTTAAACATAAAATTCAACCTGAAATTATTGGGGGATTTATATTACGATTTGAGGGTAAAGAATACGATGGATGCGTAGCCTCTAAATTAAATAAATTAAAAAGACAACTTCAAGATATAACTTTTGTAGACCAAATTTAACAAAAAATAAAAAACAATGATAAGACCAGACGAAGTTTCTCAAATATTAAGACAACAATTATCGGGATTAACATCAGAGACCGAGTTACAGGAAGTAGGTACTGTTCTTCAAGTGGGGGATGGTATCGCAAGGATTTATGGTTTAACTTCTGTTCAATCAGGAGAAATGATTGAGTTTGATAATGGCTTAAAAGGTATCGTTTTAAACCTGGAAGAAGATAACATCGGTGCGGTATTGCTAGGAGACTCAAAAGGAATCAAAGAGGGTTCTTCAGTAAAAAGATTAAACCGTATTGCTTCGATTATGGTGGGAGAAGGTTTAATAGGGCGTGTTATCAATACTATTGGAGAACCTATTGACGGTAAGGGACCCATTAAAGGAGAACTTTACGAATCCCCATTAGAAAGAAAAGCGCCTGGTGTAATCTATAGACAACCTGTAAATGAACCTTTGCAAACGGGCATCAAAGCAATTGACTCAATGATTCCCATTGGAAGAGGTCAAAGGGAGTTGATTATTGGGGATAGACAAACAGGTAAAACTACAATCGCTATTGATACCATCATAAATCAAAAAGAATTTTACGAAAAAGGGAAACCGGTTTATTGTATATATGTAGCAGTAGGACAAAAAGCTTCTACGATTGCACAGACTGTAAGTGTATTGGAGAAAAATGGAGCTATGGCTTATACGACAGTGGTTGCGGCTCCTGCCTCAGCTCCGACACCTTTACAAGTTTTTGCGCCTTATGCTGGTGCCGCTATCGGTGAGTTCTTTCGTGATACAGGGCGCCATGCGTTGGTAATCTATGATGACTTGTCAAAACAAGCAGTTGCTTATCGCGAAGTTTCTCTTTTGTTAAGAAGACCGCCCGGACGTGAGGCTTATCCCGGTGATGTGTTCTATCTACACTCACGTTTATTAGAAAGAGCCGCTAAAATCATCGATAACGATGAAATCGCTAAAAATATGAATGATTTACCCGAATCTTTTAAATCTCTTGTAAAAGGCGGAGGCTCTTTAACTGCTTTGCCCGTTATTGAAACCCAAGCAGGGGACGTATCCGCTTATATTCCTACTAACGTGATTTCTATTACGGATGGGCAAATCTTCCTTGAACAAGGGCTATTTAACTCAGGTGTAAAGCCTGCTATTAATGTTGGAATTTCGGTATCAAGGGTTGGTGGTTCCGCACAAATTAAATCTATGAAAAAAGTTGCTGGTACACTGAAACTAGATTTAGCACAGTTCCGTGAATTAGAGGCCTTTGCTAAATTTGGTTCTGACTTAGACCCCGCAACCTTAGCCCAACTAGAAAGAGGTAAACGACTCGTGGAAATTCTTAAACAAAATGAGTTTAATCCTTTTAGGGTAGAACAACAAATCGCTATCATCTATGCTGGTACTAACGGCTTATTAGATAGTGTTCCTGTCAAAGATATCAAAGCTTTTGAAAAAGAGTATCTTGCTTTATTAGATACACAATACAAAAAAGAAATGGCTGATGTTGCCTCGGGTAATTTGACAGAGGAAGCTATTGCCGCATTTAATAAATGTGCATCAGAAGTCGCTTTAAGATATAAATCCTAATTTATGGCGAACTTAAAAGATATTCGTTTAAGAATAAATAGTATTAAAAGTACTCAGCAGACCACCAAAGCTATGAAAATGGTGTCTGCGGCAAAATTAAGAAAAGCCCAAGATAACATCATTCGTTTAAGACCTTATGCAAATAAATTAAAAGATATAATTCATCACTTACTGCTCGGGCAACAAGAAATAGACTCTCCTTACGTAAAATCAAGAGAAGTTAAGAAAGTTTTGCTTGTAGTAATTACCTCCAATAAAGGGCTTTGCGGTGCTTTCAATTCTTCTATTTTTAAGTTGGTTCAAGCTACGATCCAAGAAAAATATACTACACAATATAAAAATGGCAATCTTTATTTATTGTGTATAGGGAAGAAAGGCTATGAATTTTTCAAAAAATCACATTCACTTATAGGTGAAAATTACGATTTATTTACAAAAATTTCATTTGAACAAACGGCTAGTATAGCAGAGATGGTGATGCAGGGTTTCATTGAGGAAAAGTGGGATAAAGTAGAAATTATCTATAATGAATTCAAAAATGTAGCAACGCAAATTCGTAAAGTTGAAACTTTCTTGCCTCTTGAAGTACCTAAATCCGAGAAACAAAATTTTGTGGATTATATTTTTGAACCTAATAAAGAAGAGATACTAACAGAACTCGTTCCAAAAATTTTGAAAATTCAATTTTATAAATGTATTCTTGATTCTAATGCATCAGAGCATGGGGCAAGAATGGTGGCTATGGATTCTGCTACCGAAAATGCTTCACAGTTGATAAGCCAATTAAGATTAGTGTACAATAAAGAACGTCAAGCGGCTATTACCAAAGAAATCTTGGAAATCGTTGGCGGTGCGGAGGCGTTAGCAAGTAGCTAATTAGGTTTCATAATTTTAATAATAAAGCCGTCTAAAATTTTAGGCGGCTTTATTATATATCATTGTTTTTTAGTATTTTAATTCAAAAATCTTCTTAATACGAACTGCAAGATACCTCCATTTTTTAGGTAGGCAATTTCTGCGGGAGAGTCTAATCTTGCTAAAACTTGAAACTCCACTTTTGTGCCATCGGGCTTATTGGCTACTACATTCAAAACTTTTTTTACAGTTAATCCTTCAGATATTCCTTGAATTTCAAAGGTTTCATGCCCTGTTAATCCCAGAGTTTCAACGTTTTGTCCATTTATAAATTGTAGAGGAAGAACTCCCATACCAACTAAATTGGAGCGGTGAATTCTTTCATAGCTTTCTGCGATAACTGCTTTAATACCTAATAAATTAGTTCCTTTTGCCGCCCAGTCGCGTGAAGACCCAGAACCATATTCTTTTCCTGCTAAAACAATTAACGGAACACCAGCCGCCTGATAATTCATAGACGCTTCATAAATTGTGGTCTCTTGACCATCATACAAAGTAAAACCTCCTTCTTTACTTACCAGTTTATTTTTTAATCTTACGTTCGCAAAAGTTCCACGAATCATAACTTCATGATTACCTCTTCGAGAACCATAAGAATTAAAGTCTTTGGGGTCTACACCGTTTTGAATGAGATATTGCCCTGCGGGGGAATTAGCTTTGATGTTTCCTGCAGGAGAGATATGGTCAGTAGTGATAGAGTCTCCAACACTCAATAAAACTTTTGCTCCTTTAATGTCTTGGGGCTCATTAACTGTCATAGAGATATTTTTAAAGAAAGGAGCTTCTTGTATGTAGGTTGATTTAGTATTCCATTGGAAAATTTTTCCTTCGGGGGCTTGTAATTTTTGCCAAGATTCATCGCCATCGAAGACGGTACTATAAACTTTACGAAAGTCTTCGGGTAATAATACTTTTTGGATAACATCTTGGATTTCTTGTGGAGTAGGCCATATGTCTTTTAAGTAAACAGGTTGAAGATTAGGGTCGTAACCGAGGGGCTCATTGTATAAATCAATATCTATTCTACCAGCAATAGCGTAGGCTACTACTAACATAGGTGAGGCTAGGAAGTTCATTTTAATGTTGGGGTGAATACGAGCTTCAAAATTACGATTTCCAGATAGCACTGCCGCTACGTTTAAATCGTTTTCTACGATGGCTTTGGTAATAGGTTCTAATAAATCACCAGAGTTTCCAATACAGGTAGTACAGCCATATCCTACCACATGAAATCTTAATGCTTCTAGATCTTCTAAAAGTCCTGATTTTTCTAAATAAGTAGTAACTACTTTGGAGCCAGGTGCAAGGCTCGTTTTTACCCAGGGTTTTACATTTAAGCCTTTTTGAATAGCTTTTTTCGCAACTAAACCTGCTCCCAACATCACCGAAGGATTAGAAGTATTAGTACAAGAAGTGATAGCCGCTAAAACAATCTGCCCGTCACTTATAGTATATTCTTGGTCTCCCGCAACTACTTTAACGGTTTTTATTGCGTTCTCTACCACAGCAACATTAGTATTTCTTTCTGCTTTTTCAATAAATTTTCTTCCGAAGTTAGTTTCCAGGACTTTAGCAACCGTTGGTTTTACTTGGGTTAATAAAATTCTGTCTTGAGGGCGTTTTGGTCCTGATATAGCAGGAACAATCGTAGATAAATCTAAAATGATTTTATCGGTATATTGGATACAGTCTTCATTTTCACGCCATAGAAGGTTTTCTTTGGCATATTTTTCTACAAGTTCAATTTGTTTATCAGAGCGAGCAGTGATTTTCATGTAGTTAAGAGTTTGATTATCAATAGGGAAGTAGGTAACGGTACAACCAAATTCAGGGGACATGTTGGAAATCGTAGCGCGGTCAGTAACAGCCAAGTTCTCTAAACCTTTACCCAATACTTCTACAAATTTACCGACAACACCATATTTTCTGAGTAGCTCTGTAATAGCGAGTACTAAGTCTGTAGCAGTAGCTCCTTCAGGTAAATTACCTTTTAGTTCAAGACCGATAACTTCAGGTAGTTGCATGACAATGGGTTGTCCTAACATAGCGGCTTCTGCTTCAATTCCTCCAACGCCCCAAGCAACGACTCCTAATCCATTTACCATGGGTGTATGAGAATCTGTCCCTACCAAAGTATCAGGAAAAGCGTATCCATCACGGTTCGTAATCACTGAACATAAATACTCTAAATTTACTTGATGGCAAATACCCATACCCGGAGGCACTACCCTAAAATTTTGAAAGGATTTTTGTGCCCATTTCAAAAGTTGATAACGCTCTAAATTTTGCTCAAATTCAATTTCTACGTTCTTCTGATAAGCATAAGCAGTACCTGAATATAAAACTTGTACGGAGTGGTCGATGACTAAATCAACAGGCACTAATGGATTGATTTTGTCAGTGTCTTTTCCTTTTCTGGCTACTTCAGCTCTTAATGATGCTAAATCTACTACCGCTGGAACTCCAGTAAAGTCTTGCATCAATACTCGAGAGGGCATAAAAGGAATATCTACATCTTCCGTTTTAGGTTTCCAATTCAAAATAGCGTGAAGATGTTCCTCCAAAATAGAAAAACCATCATAATTTCTTAAAGCATTTTCTAATAAAACCCGTATAGAAAAAGGTAAGTGGCTAACTTTTTTGCCTTGTTTTTCTAACTCTCTCAAACTGAAATATTTAGATTCCCCATGAGAGGTCTTTAGCGTTCTCTCAATTCCGAAAATATCTTTACTCATTTTTTGAAAATAACTGCAAATTTATAAAGAGAATCTGGGCTTTGCAAAGAAATGAACAGAAATCCCATTGTAAAACTTACTTATTTTGGTTACAAGAAAAGGAAAATAATTAGAGTTTACTGTAAACCAATATTTTTACAAATAAAAAATTTTATGAACCATTAGGTAACAAGTTGTTAATTTGATTTTAAAAAAGTTCTTTTAATAAAAACTAATTTTTCACTTTAAAGTAAACTATACTGTAATCTGTTAATAATGATATCTTGTTCGTAATTTATTTAAAAACAAATAGTTATAGCATACCAAAATTCTATTCAACAAGAAAAATAAAGATACCTTCTAACCAATACGTAATAACTTGTATCTTTGCATATAATTTGTTCTTTGCATTATGAAAGTCTTTTTGTTTCTATGTTTAGAGGTATTCGTTCTAATTCACGATTGTATTGCCCAAAAAACTCGTTTTTCATGGGAAACTCAAACTCCTATCACGGATAATAGCCCAAAAACAGCCTTAAAAGTAAGTGCAGATACCACATTAAAATTAGGTTTTTCTGCAGAACCATACGAAGGTAATTTAGATAAGATTGTTGTAAACTTTAAAAAGGATGCTGAACATCCCAAAAGCATCAAATTAAGAATTATTTACGAATACGAATCAATTTCTGAAGATAGTGAATACATTAATTTAGTTATATTTTTAGATACAATCTTACCTGTAAAAGAAAATTCATTGATTTATAAACACAACGATGATGATGATTTTTTAAAAAATGGAGAATTAGTCATTCAATTTTTTCCTAATAAAAATTACTCTGAAGAATATTGGATAGAGGATATTTTCATAACAGGTAAAAATTTTCGTCAATATGAACAACCGGATGAAAAACCTGTGATTTATTTATATCCAAAAGAAGCTACTTACGTTACCGTAAAGCATCTAAATTCAGAAAAGTTTACTTTTAGTTATCCAAATTACGAGCAGAGGTGGAATTTTAAGGTATATCCAAGCGGAGAAATAAAGGATAAAAACGGAAAACTTTATCCGTATTTATTTTGGGAGGGTTTATCCAATATAAAAGCTTCTAACAAGATGGGTTATTGTGTTCATAAAGATAGTATTGTGATGTTTTTAGAAGAAAAATTGAGTTATCAAGGTTTAAACGATAAAGAAATTACCGATTTTATTACGTATTGGGCTCCAAGGATGCAGAAATCTCCTTACTATCTCATTTACTTTGCTAATCATGAATTTGAAAAGGAGTATCCAATTGAAGTAACTCCCAAGCCTGATAGTCAAATCAGAGTATTTATGGTTGCAAAACCTTTACCATATCCCAAGAAACTTAAAGTTCAACCGTTAATGAAATCAGAAAGAAAAGGTTTTAGTTATGTAGAATGGGGAGGAAAACTTACTGAATAAAGATAGAAAAATTCGGTTCTGAATTGGTAGTTCTACAAAGATTATGTAATTTTGCAGTTCATTAAACCTATTTTGGAAAAAATACAAAAGCAAATTAAAACTTTAGATATTAAACTTTTAGCTATTGTCTTTGCGATAGTTGTAACACTCTGTCTTATTTTTATTTGGATAGATAAATATTTATTGTTATTTGTTATTGGAGTTGCGTTTATTATAATCTCTTTTAGTTTTTTCAACTTCAAACCATTATGGTATTTAGGAATCTTTTGTATGCCTTTGAGTTTAGAATTAAGTCAATTTTTAGGAGATGCTGCACTAACTGTTCCCAGTGATTTAATTGTTGCTGGTTTTTCAATTTTATTTTTGATGAAAATTCCAAAATACAAAGAAGATTTACAAAAAATCTTTTCTCATCCCATAACGGTTAGCATATTACTTTATTTTTTGTGGATGATAATCACCTCGCTTTTCGCAGAAAAACCTATTGTAGCTATAAAATTTACCTTAAATACTTACTGGTACACATCTGCATACTTTCTTTGGACTATATTATTCTTAAAAGATAATAAGAAAGATTTTTATAATTGGCTTTATATCATAGCAATACCTATTTGTTTTGTAGTAATTTATACGATGTATAAGCACAGCTTTAAAGGTTTTAGTAAGCAAGCCTCTTACTACATTATGGCACCATTCTATAAAGAACACACTGCTTATGCCGCCTCAATAGCAGTGCTTGTACCTATTTACTTTATACTTTCTATTTATAGTAATCTTAAAAAATGGGTAAAAGTTAGCTTTTTTTTCGTTTTTCTTATTTTATTTTTAGGAGTGATTACTTCTTTTACGAGAGGAGCATGGTTAGGAGTATTATTTGCGGTATTTACTTTTTGGGCTTTAAAATACTGGGGTTTTACAAGAGTGATTATCCCATTTTCACTACCGTTTTTAGCTGGATTTTTAATTTTTTTTAGTGCTGATGTATTTTTTACTTTTTCTAATACTGGAAATTCAGTTGATCAAGGACTTAATAAGCATATTAAATCTATCATTAACCTAAGAACCGACGAGTCCAATAAAGAACGAATCAACAGGTGGGTTGCGGCAAAGAGTATGTTAGAAGAGCGCCCGATGACAGGCTTTGGTCCTGGTAATTACGCTATGACTTACGCGCCTTACCAGCAATATGAGTTCATGACATCTATTAGTACCTTTAAGGGTGATGGTGGGACAGCCCATAGTGAATTTTTTTTAGCCGCTTCCGAAATGGGTTATCTAGGGTTGTTACTGGTTATCATTTGGTTTCTTACTACTATCATTAAAGGCTTTCAAGGTGTCTTAAAATCTAAATCTCGTGAAAATCTTTATCTTTATATGGCGGCTTTAACAGGTCTTATGACTTTCTTCATTCATGCTTTTTTTAATAATTTTTTAGACCAAGACAAGGTAGCTATCCCCGTTTATTTTTGTATGGCAATCATTGTAAGTTTAGATACATTCTATTCTCATGATAATTAACCTTCTGAATTATGTAGTATGGAACGTAAATCCTGTAATCATTGAAATTCTGGGGCGTGAAATTCGTTGGTATGGGCTTCTTTTTGCGTTAGGGTTTGTGGTAGGACATTACATAATGTCTAAAATTTTTGAAATCGAAAAAATTGATATTAAAAATTTAGATGCATTGACTTATTATATGATTTTTAGTACAGTGATAGGTGCAAGGCTTGGGCATTGTTTTTTCTATGAGCCTGAATACTACCTATCTAACCCTGCGGAGATTATTGCTATCTGGAAAGGTGGTTTGGCTTCGCATGGTGCCGCAATAGGTATTTTGTTTGCTTTGTGGTTGTATTCACGCACTCGTCCCGAACAACCATTTCTCTGGATTGTAGATAGAATCGTTATTACTGTTGCTTTTGCAGGTATTTGTATTCGTTTAGGAAACCTTATGAACCATGAAATTATCGGTAAACCTACTGACCTTCCTTGGGCTTTCATATTTACCTTAGTAGATGATCAACCTCGCCATCCTTCCCAATTATACGAAGCTATTTGCTATACTTTTATTTTCATTTTTTTGTATCGCCTCTATTTTCGTAAATATACTACAAAAACTCCCAAAGGATTACTTTTTGGTTGGTTTTTAGTACTAATTTTTGGTGTGCGTATCCTCATTGAATTTTTAAAAGAAGATCAAGTCGTTAACGAGCAAGATTTAGTGCTTATACCCGGCTTGAATATGGGTCAAAACTTAAGTATTCCTTTCGTTTTGATTGGTATTTATTTGATTTATAAGGCATATAAAAATAGAAGGGAATACTAAATGGTTAAATTTATTAGGTTAGGTATACTTATCACATCAGCATATAGATGCTATTGGTTCCAAATCCAACTTCATGTTTTAGTTTTTTTATTTTTTATTTTACATTGTTTTTGTTTGTTATCACAAGAAAAAGTTATAACCAAAGATACCATTCTAACAGGTATCCAAAAGTTGATAAAAAAAATGAAATACAAATGGGTCAACGATGCTATATGGCAAACAGGTAATATAGAACGTTTTCTTTACAATACCAATTTTGAATGGCTTTATGTGGATAGCCTTTGGGACTATGAAATTAAACCTCGTTTCAGTTATGGAGAGGTTACTCAAAAACAAAATGACGAATTAGTTCGTGGGGTAGTGCAGGAAAGAGAGCAAGGATTAGACTTGCATTTGGGATTGTTTTCTCAAAGACTTTTTTATAGCTTTGGTTATGGTACGTTAGAAAGAAGTAATTTACGAAAAATAGACTCACGTTGGTTAGCAGGAATAGGGGTAGGCTGGCATGTATTAAGAACATCCGATAAGAAAAATCGTGTCAATTTGACTGCCGCCCTATTGCGTGAAGAAACTGATTTTGTTAATCCTAAACAGCCTGATTACCAAATTTTTAGAGCTTCTTTCAGAATAAAAGGTTTTCACGAATTATTTGATAAACACTTGAGGATTTCTTATCTGTCTACTTACATGCCATCTATTGCTTTTGATAAAAACAAACGTTTAGTTGCAAATATTACAATAGAAGTACCTATTAATAAAAACTTCCAATTAAGAAGTGCTTTTGATTATACCTACGAGGGAATTGTACCAGCTATCGTAAAAAAGGTAGATACTCGCACTATGATAGGTTTTGTAATTACGAACTTATAAATTTAAAATTTTATTTTTTATACCGAATTCCTATAACCATGATGTCATCCACTTGCTCAGCAGATGATTTCCAATTTAAAATTTCATTTTGGAGGATGACCTTTTGGGTATTCAAGGGTTCTTGATGGATTTCTAATAGTTTTTTTCGGAAGCGTCCTAATTGATATTTTTCGCCATTAGGATTAAACTGGTCTGCATAACCATCAGAAAATAAATAGAAAATATCCCCATTTTCTAGGAAGAGTTCGTGGGTAGAAAATTGTTTTTCGGGTTCTCTTCCACCGATAGATTTTTTATCACCCTTATAAACAATCAATTCATTGTCTCGGATTAGATATATGGGGCGCATAGCAGAGGCAAAAGTCAGTTTGGCAAGGTGGGGCTCATAAAGTACTAAGGCAATATCCATACCATCAAGTACTTGATTATCGGTACCTTGTTTCAAAGATTCATGAATTTCTTTATGTAAAGCAGATAAAATTTTAGCTGGGTCAACGATGTTGTTATCACGAATTCTATTTAATAAGGAAATACCAATCATGCTCATTAAAGCACCAGGCACCCCATGCCCTGTACAATCCCCTGCCGCAATCAACAATTGATTATCTTTTTCATGTATCCAATAAAAATCGCCACTTACAACATCGCGAGGCATGTATAAAACAAAACAATTATGCTCGAAGATGCTTTTTATTTGTTGTTCTTTCGGAAGCATTGCTTGCTGTATCCTTTCTGAATACCGCAAACTATCCATAATTTCTGTATTCTTTTCTTCAATAATTTTCTTTTGTTCTGCAATTTCTTTGGTACGCTCTTGAACTTTTTGCTCTAATATTTGATTTTCTTCTTCAATTTTTCGTTTTTCTTCTTCTAATTTACGTAATTTATAACGAGTATAGGAGTAAGCCGCCGCTGAAAAAAACATAATCAATAAAAAGTAGAACCACCAACTTCTCCAAAAAGGTAAAGCTACTTTTATGTTAAAATAATAGTTTTCTGTCATTTCACCGTTAGGAAGACGAGCTCTTAAAGCAATAGCATAATTCCCTGCGGGCAAATTGTATAATATCCAGTTTGTACCTTCAATTAAATTCCAATTTCCGTTGTTGATACTTACGAAGTATTGTACCGCATCAGGATTGAATAGATCAGAAGTTGATAATTTTACGTGAATGTTGTAATCACCATAAGCTAAATAAAGCGGGTGTTCGTAGATTAGGGAGTCTTTGAAAACAGTACCCCAGAAAGATTTTCCTGTAACCGAAAAACCTCTTACATACACTTTGGTGGTATTACTACTTGGGCTTTTTTGTTTAAATTTTAAAATAGCTTTCTTACCTGTTAAAAGGTGTTTATCTTCTTCTACAATAATAAAAGAGGGCACATCATCTAATAACCGAGCGTAATACAACGTATCAAAGGAATTTTTTTCATTCAAGGAAAGTATCAAAGATTTTGAAAAAAGAAATATTCCCTGATGCGAGGGTATGATTTGATAGTTATCAGGCAAAGTAATATTTAAAGGAGTAGGTTCATTTTTTATTTGATAAATTTGTTGAGAGGTTAATGCAAACACTTGGTTTTTAAAATTTTGTATAGTTATATTACCATAATCTACTAAAAACCACTTTGGGTTTTCAAGATATAAATTCGTTTTAAAAAAACCCTTTACAGTGCCACCGACCAAATAATTATCTTTTATTACAAGGCTATTGATGTAACGGTTGAGATTTAATGATTTTGTTATTTCCCATGTTTTACCATTTTTTTGAAGTTTTAATACTTTTTGATTACTACTAATCCAAATATTACCTTGATGTTCAATGATTTTATTAGTTAAGACAGGCAATTTGAATTCAATTTTTTGATTAACAATTTCATAGAAACCTTTTTGCGTACCTACATAAACAGCATTTTGCCCAAATTGTATATCGTATACTATCTCTGAAATCCCTTGTATCGGTTTGAATACTAAATATTTCCTATAACTTTCTGATGATTTAATCGCTATTTGATTTACCTTTTCTTGGTAAGTATAACGATTTTCTACAATAGTATTACTTTGCTGTTTGGGTTGTTGAGGACTTTCATTTTGCGGCTCTAACTTTTCATCGCTACTTTCTTCGGTATTGGTTTTGTCTTTTTTATTTTTTTTAGAGAATAGTTTTTTAAGAAATCCTTTCTTTTCTTTGGAGTTTTGAGGGTTGATAGTTTTATTTTCTGTATTTGATTTGTTATGTGTACCGGTATTTTTATTATCGGTATTTTGTGTATTGGAATTGTCAAATTGAGGTACTACTACGCGTTTAACTATTGTTTTACTTACTGTAAAATTTACCATTTCTGACTCCTTAGGAATCTCATAAGACAAGTAAAACAAACCGTTATCAGTACCGACCCACAATTGTTCATGTTTTTTGGCTAGGCAGTGAATATTACCAATCAAACCTACTGCATTAGAATAATCTTCAAATTTTTTACTCCAATAAATGCGAGAGAAGATAAATGGATGAGCTAACCATATTCCTTGGTGATTATCTAAAAATATAGCATGGCTTTCATTATCAGGTAAACCATGTATAGTAGTAATTTGTTGCAATATTTGACCGTTCTTTCGGTTAATGACTAATAAACCTTGGTTGTTTGTAGCGGCGATTATTTCCTCATCAATAACGGTAATTCCATAAATATAGCTATTTTTTGCGGAATTATACTGTCCTAGTAACCTAAATTTGGAACTTTCATAAACATAAATGGCATTATCAAGGGTTACCAAATAAAAGGCTTCAGAAGTAGCATAGTAATTTTGGATATATTGGTTTTCAAGGATTTCTCCACCTGCAACAGTTTCAAATTCTAAAGTTTTGTTATTGATTTTTAGCATTCCAAATGAGGGTTCTGCAATCCATATTTCCTCTTTAAACTTTATCATACCCCCCATAGGTCCATCGCCTGGTGCTTTAATCGATTTATGTGTATTTTTTTCAATATTAATGTTCAAAATTTCTTCTTCGGAGAAGAGAAAAATATTTTGGTTAGTGATTTCTAATTGTTTAAAAGATGCTTGAAGCTCTAAGTACTTTTCAGTTTGGTAGGGGAGACGAGTTAAATCAGATATTTTTCCTAAGTATTTATCGGTCAAATAAAAAAGTTGATTTTGAACAATTTTTAGGTCAAAGACGGGGCTTTCTACAGGAATATTGAACCAATTTTTTCCATCATAAACAAGAATACCTTGGGAATTAGATGTAAAAATTACACCGTTATCAGCGATGGCAAAAGCTCCTAGATGATTAGTTTCTTTTTGGTAATCGGTTTTAAACGTTTTTACGTAATAATACCCGTTCTGAGCAAAAGTTAACTCAAAATAAAGCAACAATAGAAGTAAAAAAAATCTCATTTTATTTTATGATGTCAATCATTCCTAATCCGAAATCAGTATATTCTCCGAGACCTGCTTCCCAAGCAAATTCTATAAGTTCTTTAGAACCTGAGAGTTTCATTTCAAATTCAAAACCTCTGACTTTAAGCCCGGGTTCTACTGATTCTAAATTTATCATGATAGTACGAGAAAGCATTTCTTTCACTTCACAATGAAAGTCGTCACTTTGTGGAAGTTTGCCATTGATTTTTTGGTATTTATCAATCAAAGAATTTTTTATGAGTTCTTCGTAATTATTATAATTCGGGCTCATAAATAGTGTTCTATCCTCTTCATTTTTTTTAGTAGCACAAACTGGAGTTACCGTCCTAAAAATGAGTTCATTATTAAAGTTAGGTTTAGGTATCCATTCAACACTATCTATCCATAGCTCACAATCTGAAAATTTATCTTTAAAAATTAATTTCTTTCCTACAAAAACGCTAGGGTCTATATTTTGGTTAGTAGCAATAGAAAATATCCAGTAAATAGGTAGTTCATAAAATTCATTCCTATCTAATCTTTTTTGAAAGTTATTGGAAAAGGGCTTACCAAAGTTAAATGCTTTATAATCAATTTTTTGTTCTTTAAGAACACTCTCAAACCAAGATTTAATTTCAGCATGGTAGTAAATAGGTAATATTGCTGGTTTTTGATAGCTCTGGAAATGAAATTTAATTCTCATCATTTTTTTAAACTGTTTGAATTACAAATTTATAACTTTTACACTTACAAAAATACAGATTATTTAAGTAATGTGGATAAAATAAATTTTTTCGTTAGTAGACTGTTTGTGGAATTATTTTTTAATGTATTGATTATCAATATTTTAAAAATTGCTTTTTGTTTTGCTCACAAATTAACAAGAGTAAATAAGAAACTACAATCGTAATGCACTTGTAACCTACAAAAGTGAGTTTATCTAATAGTATATTAAATTTTAAAATATTATAAATCAAAAAGTTATAATTTTTTATTTGTATAGATTTGGAAAGTTGAGTTCGGTATTGTAATTTTGTACACTGTTTTTTAAACGACTGAATGAAGTGCAATTTGAGTAATAAGAACTACTTAGTAAAAGTAGTTCTTTTTTTATTAGGGTTATCGTAGAACTTTTTAATTATAATGAAAATTGCACGTAGTATTTTTTTTACGGTCAGCGTAATATGGGGTTTATCTACGATTTTATTTATCTTATTTAGATGGGTCATTGACCCCACTCAAATGTTGGCAGGGCAAAGAGTTGACTCCCAAACCTTACAAAACATTCGTAGAGAATTGGGTTTAGATTTGCCTTTATACCTCCAATACCTGAATTACCTAAACGATTTATCTCCAATAGGAATTATAAAGGATTACCATCAAGGTTATGGTTTTATAGGAAGTTTGGGAATTAAATTCCCTTTTTTAGGAGTTTCTTTCTTCTACAAAGAAAATGTATGGAACTTATTTACTCAGCATGTCTTTGCTACCTTTTTATTAGCAACGCTTGCAGTTATTCTTGCGTTTTTTGGGGCTTATTTTACAGGTAAATTTTTGTATTTAAGGAACATAATCTGTTGGACTTCTATCGTCAAATCCGTCAGTAATTTTCTTATTGCTTTACCGTCTTTTGTGATAAGTATTTTATTGCTATGGTGGTTTAGTTTAGAATGGAACTTATTTCCAATATCAGGTTATTTTGTACAAAAAGATGTTTTAACTTTAAGAAACTATGTAGATTTATCGTATTTGGTTTTACCGATTATAGCTTCCGCTTTAAGACCATATGCTATATTCTTGCTGATGCTCCTACAACTTTTAGAGGAAGAGGAACAAAAAGAATATGTAAAAACAGCAAAATCAAAAGGTTTGAGCCGCTCTGCCATTTATGAGCAACATATTTTTCCTAATATATTGCTTACTTTAATTAGTGTATTTTTTAATTGGTGGGCATCTTTGTTAGCAGGTAGTTTTTTTATTGAATATATTTTTGATTATCCTGGAATCGGAAAATTGTTAGTAGAGTCTATTCTTCAAAACGATTATCCTATGGTTTCAGGGCTATGTCTAATAACGGCTGTAATGTTTTTAATCATCAATACTATCAATGAAATTTTGGTAATTCGTTATCGTGTTAGCTGAATTACAACCCCATTTTGTTCGTTCTTTTTAGGCGTTTCACTATATGGAACATCAGTTTCTATCCTTTTATGTTTTTTTATTATTTTTGCGTTATGGAATCTCGTGAATTAGCGATAGAACGTTCAACGTTCGTAGAAATTTTAAAATCACTATCCCAACGAGTTGCAGAAGACTACAGAACTGAAAAAGAGCTAGGTTTTTTAGGTATTCAAAAACGAGGTTCAGAGCTACTTAACTTGTTAAAACCTCTATTAAAAGACCTATTAACAGATTCTATACTCTATTTTGGGGATTTAGATATTACATTTTTCAGAGATGATTACAGAAAATCAGGGGCATTACTTAAACCTAATACTACGCATATTCCTTTTTCATTGGAGCAAAAACCTATTATTTTAGTGGATGATGTCCTTTTTACAGGGCGAACGGTACGTGCCGCATTAGATGCTATGCTAGCCTACGGAAGGCCTTCCTCCGTAAAATTGTTAGTTTTAGTGGATAGAGAAGGCTTTCGCCAGCTACCTATTGAAGCTCAGTATATCGGAAAGAAAATAATCACTCGTCAGAATCAGCGTATAATTTTAGATTGTGAAAATTATCAAGTTTGGATTGTCAACCATGAATAATAACCAAGAGACTACCCTAAGTACAAACCATTTATTAGATATCAGGACGTTACCTGTAAATGATATCACCATTTTGTTGGATACTGCAAAATCATTCAAAGAAATCTTACAAAGACCTAACAAGAAAGTTCCAGCATTAAGAGATATTACCATTGCCAATTTATTCTTTGAAAATTCTACGCGTACGCGAATTTCTTTTGAATTAGCAGAAAAAAGACTTTCAGCGGATACTATCCATTTTAGTGCAACAGGTTCAAGTGTAAAAAAAGGGGAGTCTTTGTTAGATACTGTGAACAACATATTAGCAATGAAAGTGGATATGATAGTGATACGACATGAGCAAAATGGCGCTCCTCATTTTCTCAGTCAATATATTCCTGTACCTATTATCAACGCAGGGGATGGTACGCATGAGCATCCTACCCAAGCCTTATTAGATGCCTTTTCTTTATTAGAAAAGTTTGGTTACCTTAAAGGACTAAAAATTGCTATTATTGGTGATATTTTACATTCTCGCGTAGCGCGTTCTAATATTCATTTACTAAAAAAGATGGGAGCAGAAATCACCGTTTGCGGACCACCTACGTTAATTCCTAATCATATTCAAGAACTCGGTGTTCAAGTCCATTATAATCTCATAGAAACTTTACAATGGTGTGATGCGGCTAACTTTTTACGTATTCAATTAGAACGCCAAAATATCAAATATGTCCCAACATTACGCGAGTATGCCTATTTATACGGATTGGACACTACGAAATTCAAATCGTTAAATAAAAAAATAGTCATTTTACATCCTGGACCAATCAACCGAGGAATTGAGCTTAGTTCTGATATAGCAGACAGTGAACACGCTATTATTTTAGACCAAGTAGAAAACGGGGTTGCTATCAGAATGGCTGTGTTGTATCTATTAGGACAGAAAAATAAAATTCCTGTGCGAGCATAATTCGTCTAATTTTTTTATATATTTAATTGGTTCTCTCTTTTTTAATTTCGTTTTTGAGGCAATTTAGTGAGATTTTGTGTTGAGGATTTTTGTAGAAAGATCGGTCTGGGAGGTTTATAGTAGGATCATGATAGGCAGATTGCATAAATTCTCCCCATATAGGTAAACACATAAATGCGCCTTGTCCGTAATAATAAGATTTAAAGAAGACCCTTCTATCAACACAGCCTGCCCAAATAGCAGTAACCATATTAGGAGTTATTCCAACAAACCAACTATCTGCATGACTTTGAGTTCTACCGTTCATACCTGCGATGTCGGTGGGTATTCTGTAATTACTTCTTGCTTCAAAAGCAGTTCCATTGTTAGCAGTGTAACGTAAGCATTCTAAAGTGAAACGTGCACTTTTTTCTGATATAGCTTTTCTTTTGTGGGTAGTAAAATCAGCAAGAAGATTACCATTTTTATCTTCAATTTTGGTAACAAAGGTGGTTTGGTTCCAAATTCCTTGGTTAACAAAAGGCGCATAAGCAGATACTAATTCAAAAAGGTTTAGGTCTGCGGTGCCCATTCCTAAGGAAGGAACCGATTTTAATGGTGAAGTAATTCCTAATTTCCCTGCAATATCAATTAAAAAATCAACTCCAACTTTCTGGGTTAATCTTGTGACGACGATATTATACATCATAGAAAAGGCTTGAATTAGGGGTAAAGGTTCCGTAATCCATCCTCCAATATTTTTGGGGGTCCATAAATCACCTTCTTGGGTTTTAATTGAGATAGGAGTATTTTGTTCTATGGAGCAGGGCTCTAAACCTTTTTCAAAAGCGGCGGCATAAACAAAAGGCATAAAAATAGTACCAGCTTGCCTTCTTTCTTGTTTAACTAAATCCATCGGAAAAAAACGGTAATCAATACCTCCTACATAAGCTAAAATATGCCCGTTGGAAGGGTCAATGGTAATGAGTCCTGTATGAATTAATCCTGCATAATATTTTAGGGAGTCCCAAGGAGTTAAAACTGTATCTTTTTCGTAATTAGGAGATTTCCAATCAAAAACTTTCATTAACACATGTCTATCAAAAGATTTACGTATTTCTTCTTCCTTCAAGCCTGCATTTTTAGCGATATGATATCTTGGAGAGCGTTTCATGGCGGCAATTAAAATTTGTTCGTTTTTTTCCCAAGGTTTGCGTGTTTTAAGCTCCTGATTTAATAAATCTTGTAAATAAGGAATACGATTCTGTATAGCTCTTTCTGCATGCTCTTGTAAGCGTGAGTCTAATGTGGTATAAATTTTAAGACCATCAGTATAAAGGTTATAATTATTTTTTTCGCACCATTCTTTTAAGAATTGTTGTAGGGCTTTTCGGAAATATAAAGCGGTTCCCTGAGGAACATAATCTTCATAATAATTTTTTTGAACCACACCAAGAGGTAAGCTTTTATATTTTTCGTATT
This sequence comes from uncultured Bacteroidia bacterium, assembly GCA_938005475.1. Taxonomy (GTDB): domain Bacteria; phylum Bacteroidota; class Bacteroidia; order J057; family CALLMJ01; genus CALLMJ01. The sequence continues at coordinate 44,056 of CALLNY010000072.1, forward strand.
CTTCTTTTGAAAGATATCCATATTTGTTTAATTGAGCTAGAACTATGTTTCTACGTTCTAATGCTTTTTGGGGTTTTTTGATGGGGTGATATAAACTAGGTCCTTTTAAGATACCAACCAACAAAGCGCATTCATGCGGTTGTAGTTCATTCGCATTTTTATTGAAGTAGGTTTTTGCGGCTGTTTGTATTCCATGAATATTTCCACCGTAGTTAACTGTATTAAAATAAAACAGGATAATCTCTTCTTTTGAATAGTTACGCTCTAATAACCAAGCAACGATAGCTTCTCTGAGTTTTCTAAAAATACTTTTTTTCCTTCCTATGTTATCAAATAGATTTCTTGCTAATTGCATGGTTATAGTAGAACCTCCGCGTACTCTTCCCTCCGTCATTTCTACAAAAACCGCCCCTAACGCTCTCGTATCCACACCTTGATGATGATAAAAACGTATATCCTCCGTTGCTATTAACGCATTGATTAACGTTTTGGGTAAGTCTTTATATCGTATGTTAATACGAAACTGCTCATCATAAAAATTACCCAATAATTTACCATCTCTTGAATATACCTGACTAGATACCGCTAAATGGGGATTTTCTAAAGTCCTTAAAGATGGTATATCCCAAATTAATATCAGTAAAAAAAGGAACTGGATGATAATAATTCCTATTAAAAACTGAAATATTCTTTTTCTAAAATAATAAAAACGATGTTTCGGATTGAGAACTATATTGATTTTATGCTTAATATGCCTAATGAACTGCATACAATTGCTTTATGCAAAGGTATATGTTTTTTCAATTTTAAATGTACTACCTATTTTACAGTTATTATAAAATTATTTGTATATTTGTGAAAGAAATTTTAATGAAAAAATCTTTTACTAAAGAGCAAGAACAAATTGCAAGATTTGCTAAAGCATTGTCACATCCTGCAAGAATTGCTATCTTACAATTACTTAACTCCCAAACCTGTTGTTATCATGGAGATATGGCCGAAGAATTGCCAATTGCGAAATCTACTCTTTCTCAACACTTGAAAGAACTTAAAGATGCAGGATTGATTCAAGGAAATATAACTCCGCCGACAGTTAAATATTGTATTAATAGAGAAAATTGGGAAACTGCCAAAGCCCTCTTAAATGCTATCTTTGACAGCCCATTGAACGAAAATAATAATAAATAGTTAATTTTCAATAACTTGTTAGATAGAATTTTTTAAGTTTAATAATTCTCTGTAAAGTTTGACAAATTCATTTACCGTTGTTTGCCAATTAAATTGTAAGGAATAATCTTTTACTTTCTGTGCTTTTAAAGGATTATGATAAAACTCATTTACTTTCTCTATAAAGAAATCAGCCATATTTTGTGGCTCTTCGGTTGACCAATAATACGCAAAATCTTTACAAAATTCAGGGATACTGGCGTTTGGAAAGACAAAAACAGGTTTACCAAACCGCATAGCTTCTAATGGTGGCATACCCATTCCCTCTAATTTGGAAGGAAAAACAAAAGCGTAACAATCACGTAGCAAATAAAATTTCTGCTCCTCACTTACTCTTCCGAGCCATTGTATACGATTCTCAAGTCCTTCTCTTCTGGCTTGTTCTTTTAATTTTTGGGCATAGTCTGTTTGGTCATCCCCCGCTAAAACTAAAAGGTATTCCGAAGGTAGTCGCTTGATAAAGGGCAGTAAAACTTGCCAATTCTTTTTGGGATGGATAACTCCAATCCCTAATATAAATTTATGACTCCCTAAATAATATGATGTTACTAAATTTCTAGGTTCCGATACTTCTATACCATTATATATTACCTCAATCGGTAGAGAGATTTTTAAATTTTTTAAAATCTCATTTTTGGAGTACTCCGATATAGTCGTAACCCTAATACTCCTTTCTACCTTTTTTTGTAATCGCTTTAACCTTTTTTGAGCTTTATAAGTACTTTTTTCCTTTAAAAAATTTAAATCATGAATGGTAAGTAAATATAAAGTTTGAGAATTTCTTGGAAAAAAATTACTGTCCTGATGGACAGCATGCCACAAATCGTATGACTTCATCCACCATGAAAAATAACGCCTACGCCAATCTGTAACCTCATATTCCACTTGTTTACCAAAATATCCTACATATTTACAAGGCACTAAAAAAGTAAATTGTATATCTTCATGCTTCTGTTGAGCTAAATATTTACCGTATTGTAGCGCAAATTGTCCTAATCCATTAAATGGATTTTTTAAGCGGTCTAAATCAATTAGAACGTTCTTCTTTTTTTTCATCTGTTTATTAACACAAATTTACTGTATTTTTTATTTCCTTGCGTTCAAAAAGTGTTGCTTCTAATTTTAATATGGAATATTAGATGGTTAGGGGCTATCTGTAATACTTAACTGATTGCTTATCAAAAATACATAATTTTCAAACTATTTAAATACTTTTGGTAGTATATGCATAAAATGGTTTCGTTTATTTAACTTTTCTCTATCTTTGCAATATGCTTATCGCTAATCCCATTTACGATGCCGTCTTTAAGTACTTGATGCAAGACAAAAAAAGTGCTAAAATCTTGCTTCAAGCCATCCTTGAACTACCTATCCTTGATTTAGAACTTTC
>CALLNY010000073.1 GCA_938005475.1 uncultured Bacteroidia bacterium
TTGATGCAAGACAAAAAAAGTGCTAAAATCTTGCTTCAAGCCATCCTTGAACTACCTATCCTTGATTTAGAACTTTCTTCCCAAGAATTTGCTTCTGAAATTCAACACTTCTCTATTTTTCGTGTAGACTTTAAAGCTCGCATCAAAACCCATGATAACCAAGAAAAACTCAATTTTGTAAGAGCGTACCGAAATCATCATTGACTAGCTCGTAGAGCGTACCGAAATGACTTTTTCCAATGTGGTGGCTTCTATACGGCTACGCCTACTCAGCCACCACCGGTTCCTTATGATCATTGAGTAATGAGCGTAGCGGCTTCAATACGTTTTGTCCTTTGAATACCTCAATGTACAAAACTACTTAGAGCTATCATTTAAAAAATTCAGTAAATTCGCATTCCTATGAAAGGATACATGTATATCCTCAAATGCAAAGATGGAAGTTTCTATATAGGAAGTACTAATAATTTAGGAAATACTAATAATTTAGAACGTAGAATTTTAGAACACCAAAATGGTGAAGGGGCGAATTATACCCAAAAACGTCTTCTAGTTGAATTAGTTTATTATGAGGAGTACGAACGTATTGATGAGTCTTTTTATCTTGAGAGGCAAGTGTAAGGATGGAGTCGTAAGAAAAAACAAGCATTGATTGAGGGAAATTATGAAGAATTACCATCATTAGCAAAAAAGAAATGGTAGAAAAACAATAGTGAGTAGCAGTAAGGGTGGCTTCGGTACAGCTGCGCCTATGGTTGGTAAGCTTGGTTGGTGAGCTTCTCGAACCATGCCGAACCACTCAGCCACCATACAATGCTCTATGTTTTTGTGATAAAAAAACAGCTATGGAGAACTTATAGTATAACTCTTTGTGATTTCTATGTTTACTAATAAGAATTTTTTTCAGTGAATTGAAGTTGATATAACTTGGTATATAAACCATTTTTTTGTAACAATTCTTGATGGTTACCTTGTTCAACAATTTTACCTTCTTCAATAACTAAAATTTTATTTGCATGCAGAATAGTTGATAGGCGATGAGCGATGACGATTGAAGTTCTATTTTTCATGAGGCGGTTAAGTGCTTCTTGGACTAATTTTTCGGATTCATTATCGAGAGCGGATGTAGCTTCATCTAGGATAAGCAATTGAGGATTTTTTAGGATAGCCCGAGCGATAGCGATACGTTGTCTTTGTCCGCCGGAGAGCATAGTACCACGTTCCCCAATTACAGTATCATAGCCTTGTGGTAACTGCATAATAAAATCGTGAGCATTGGCAATTTGAGCGGCTTGGATAATAGCTTCTCGTGGTGTTTCAGGGCTTGCGTAAGCAATGTTGTTTGCTACGGTATCATGAAATAAAATCCCCTCCTGTGTTACAATTCCCATCAACTTACGTAAAGAACCTGCATGGATTTGCGGTAAAGAAATACCATCTATCCAAATATGCCCTGATTTAGGCTCGTAAAAACGACAAATCAAATCCACTAACGTAGATTTTCCTCCCCCTGAAGGGCCTACCAAAGCCAACGTCTCCCCTTTTTTCAAGGTAAAACTAATGTCTTCCAAAGCATATTTATTTTTATTTTCATATTGGAAGTATAATTTTTCTACTTTTAGTTCATGCTCAAAATTCTGAATTTTAATTCCTTCTTCTGATTCAGATACAGGCTTTTCCTCGTTAAGGAGGTTTTTTATTCTATGATAAGAAACAATCCCTTTTTGTATACGTGATAGAGCGGAAGAGAACGTTTTAATCGGCGCTATAAACTGCGAAAATAATGCAATAAAACCGATAAATTCTGATGCTTTTAATTCTTTATTTCCTGACAAAATCATGTTAGCACCAAATAAAATCATAAATATCACTACTAAAATGCTCAATACTTCGGTAAGAGGAGAAGCTAAATCGGAGCGTCTTCGGTAGCTTACCATATTATTGCAGTACTCTTGATTATACTTTTCGTATTTTTGGTTTTCATATGGTTCTGCATGAAATGCTTTTACTATTCTAATTCCTGTTAAAAACTCTTCTAAAGTAGTTAAAATTTTATCAAAAATAAGTTGAGCTTTATTAGCTCTTTTTTTAAGAGATTTAGCAATTTTATGAATAGCAAAACCAGTAATGGGTAATATTAAGAAAGTAAACAAAGTAAGCTTCCAAGAAATAAAAAGCATAGTTAACAAAAAAAATAGCATAGTTAGGGGGTCGGAGCATACGGTTTGCAAGGTTCCGATGATAGATTCTTGAACGATTTGTACGTCATTGATAACAACGGCAATGATTTCTCCTTTTTTCTTTTTAGCATAAAAGTTGAGGGGTAACCTTGTCAGATGCTGAAATAAAGAAATCCTTAACGCTTTCAAAATAGATTCTTCTAACAAAGCAATATTCCATGAGCTGAAATAACGAAAGGTATTTTTTAGAATGATAGAAATCCAAAGGAAAACACAAAAATAGGTGAGTACAGTCATTTTTCCGTAGTAAATCATATTTTGGGAGAGCCAGTAGAAGCCCCAATCTTTAAGTTGTGCAAAGTTGTACCAATGAAAAGGGGTATAAGGTTTCGGGACAGGGTTCTCAGAAAACAAAATTTCAAGGAAGGGAATTAAAAGGGTCAGAGAAAGAACACTGAACAAATTATAAATAATTAAGAAAAAAAACGCTCTAATTAGATATTTGAAGTAGGGTCTACCGTAATATAGGATTTCAAAATAAAGTTTCATTTCACAACAATTTTACGTCAAGTTTTTTAGGTAATCAAATTTTAATAGTAATTTAAGTATAAAAATTTTATTTTCAGGGTTTTAGATGATAAGTGGTTTGTTGTAAAGACTAAATAAACGTTTAAAGGTAAGAAAAATTTTCTAATAAAAGAAAAAAGGTATAATATTGCGTTCAAAAGAATAACCACTCATGAATGTCAATTTTGATTTAATCGTAATAGGTTCGGGGCCTGGGGGGTATGTAGCGGCGATACGAGCATCTCAGTTAGGGATGAAGGTAGGAGTAGTAGAGCGAGAAAGTTTAGGGGGTATATGTTTGAACTGGGGTTGTATTCCCACTAAAGCCTTATTGAAGTCTGCGGAGGTATTTGAATATTTAAAACATCCAGAAAATTATGGTTTTTCGGTTTCGGATGCTAAAATCAATTTTCCTGCGGTTATTAAGCGTTCAAGAGAAGTTGCGGACGGGATGAGCAAAGGAATACAATTTTTATTCAGAAAAAATAAAATAGAAGTAATAAACGGAACGGGGAAATTAACACAAGATAAAAAGGTAGAAGTAACTCAAAAGGACGGAAGTAAAGTATTGTTATCTGCACCACACATCATTTTAGCGACGGGTGCCCGCTCAAGACAACTACCTGGCATGGAAATAGACGGTAAACTGATTATAGGTTATCGTGAAGCATTGGTATTACCTGAGCAACCCCAATCTATGGTGGTCATGGGTTCAGGAGCAATAGGAACGGAATTTGCGTATTTTTATAATACATTAGGTACGAAAGTTACTTTGGTGGAGTACATGGATAGAATCTTGCCTGTAGAAGATGGTGAAGTCTCAAAATTTGTTGCAAAAACGTTTCAAAAGAACGGTATGGAAATTTTAACCTCTTCCAAAGTAACCAAAGTAGAAAAACTGAATAATTCAGTAAAAGTTACCATTGAAACCCCTAAAGGTCAACAAATTGTAGAAGCTGATGTTTTACTTTCTGCGGTAGGGATAGTTGCCAATTTAGAAAATATAGGATTAGAAACATTAGGCATAAAAGTAGAAAATGGTAAAGTTCAAGTGAATGAGTACTACGAGACAAACGTAAAAGGGATATATGCTATCGGCGATATAACACCAGGTCAGGCATTAGCGCATGTAGCTTCCGCAGAGGGAATAATATGTGTTGAAAAAATAGCGGGTCATCATCCTGAGCCCCTGGATTACAACAATATTCCGAGTTGTACATACTGTTATCCTGAGGTAGCATCCGTAGGATACACGGAAGAGCAAGCAAGAGCTAAAGGTTATGAACTTAAAATAGGAAAATTTCCTTTTACAGCTTCAGGTAAAGCCTCTGCGGCTGGGAAAAAAGATGGTTTCGTGAAGGTTATTTTTGATGCAAAATACGGAGAACTGTTAGGTGCTCATTTTGTAGGTGCGAATGTAACGGAAATGATTGCAGAGATGGTCGTAGCCCGAAAATTAGAAACTACCGGTCATGAAATCCTTAAATCAGTTCACCCCCACCCTACTTTATCCGAAGCCGTCATGGAAGCAACCGCTGACGCCTATGGTGAAGTCATTCATTTGTAATTTTTTCATTTGTTTTATTGATCGTACACCGATTAGCTTTATTATATCGGTGTACTTTTTATTTACTAACTACCTTTATGCCTTTGAATTCCAGTGTTACCAAAAATTTATTAGTTCAAAGCCCGTTGTTTTAGTTAAATTTAAAAATCTAGCCCAAAATTTAGATTTCCATGAGGTAAATCGCTACTGCATAGCCTCCACTGAACTTAAAATACACTTCATCAAAAATTATAAAATTATTTATGAAAAACAGGTTTCAAAAACTTATTATCTTCAAGATTATCAAGACCCCTCAGAAACTTGGATTTTAGACTCTTTATGGATTTATCAATTAGATTTCGGAGAATATGAAGTGCATTTTTCAGTAGAACAACCCCAAAAAGCCTTTTATCAAAAAAATAATTTCAATTTTGAAAACCAATTATACCGCGTAAATATTCATGACATAGAACTATTTGACCAAGCCCGTAAACCTGTTTTTAATACTATCAATGATTCCCAAGATAGTCTATCCTTAAAATTTGAGTTTGATTCCTTCAATGAATTCCCTCTGACTATCCGATTACAGATACTGAAAATACAACCACACCAAATGAATAATTATGCTATTGCTTATCAATCTGTTTATCAAACTAGTTCTACCATCAATTTGAAAATTGGAAAAAATAACAAATGGATAAAAGTACCTATTCAAAACGCTCAAGAAAAGTTATTTTTTGAAATCAATTTTTTTGAGGAAGAAAACTTTGTTTTAAGTAAAAGAATGGAATTAGAAACTCTCCTAAACAAATATCAACTCCAAAAACAATATATAGCCTTGTGGGATAGTGTTCAAAAATTACAACCGGGCTATAATATCCAGATTGTCTCAGATGATGAAACACTATGGCAAAATTACATGTATTTACAAAAAGTTTTAGAAAAATGTAAAGGTAATCGAGTAAAATTAAAAACTTTATTAGATTTAGGTTTTCCGGATAAAGAAATCAGAGAAGATAAAGAGATATGGGTTTACTATAAGTACAATCGTAAAGTTAGTTTTTAGTGGGTTGTACTGGATTCGAACCAGTGACCCCTACCCTGTCAAGATAGTGCTCTAAACCAACTGAGCTAACAACCCGTTATGGTTTGCAAAAATACAAATCTTTCAGGAAATAAACAAATTTTCTATGAAAAAAAATTAAATTCTTTTGTATACTTCTTCAAAAGGTACCCTCATTCTATCGCCCCAGATTCCATTTTCACTTCGTATACCGCAAGAGATGATCATATTGATTTCTGCACCGCAAGGTAGTTTAAGAATTTTTTTTACTCTTTTACTATCAAAACCTTCCATAGGGCAGGTATCATAACCTTCATTTGCCATGGCTAACATAAAAGTTTGAGCGGCTAATGCACAGGTTTTATGAACTACTACTCGAACATCCGTCTCCGATACCTGATAAACTATCGGTCTAAATAATCCAACAATATTTACAAGAATTTTTCTTGATAGTCCTATTAGTCCAAAGAAGTTAGAATAAAGAAAGGGAATTACTTTGGTATAGTACAAATGCCACCGTTTTATACGGGCGTCTTGCTTTTCAGGTGGGCTATTTTTTTTAATGTTGAGTGTTTCTAGTTGTAACATTTGAATTGCTCTTTTTTTATATAAATCTCTACGCGTCACAAATACGACCATTTGTTGAGCAGTTGTTGCCGCCCCCTGCCCCAAACATGCTTTTGCTAATTTTTTTATAGTTTCTTTATCGGTAATATGATAAAATTCCCACAGTTGCAAATTAGAACTATTAGGAGAAAGAGTAGCTAACTCAATACATCTTCTAACTTTCTCCGCATCAATCGGTATATCCTTATACGCTCTTGTTGACCTTCGGTAACTTACAATTTCTTCAAATTTCATTTTCTTTGCTACAAAAATACAGAACAAACCGAAAAATTTTGTAAAAAACTTTTTTATTATCAATATTGTTAGTAATTTTGTAATAAAATATACAAATCTATGTATGGAAGTTTAAGTATAGTAGAATATGACAATCATGGGAAAAAATACCATGAAGAGGACCCTAAAAAGTTAGCAGAGTTTGAGGCTAGAATTGAAAGAGGCGAAAAAATAGAACCCAAGGATTGGATGCCCTATGAATACAGAAGGCAGTTAATACGAATGATAGAGCAACATGCTCATTCTGAAATCATTGGAGCTTTACCTGAAGGAACCTGGATTACAAGAGCCCCTGGCTTCAAAAGAAAATTAGCTTTATTAGCTAAAGTACAAGATGAAGTGGGTCATGCGCAATTGCTATATTCCGCGGCCGAAACCTTAGGTAAATCTCGCGAAGAAATGATTAATGATCTGATTTCAGGGAAATCTAAATATTCTAATGTTTTTAACTATCCCGCAGTAACATGGGCAGATTCTGCCATCATCGCCTGGCTGATTGATGCAGGAGCAATTATCAATCAAGTAACAAACGCTAAAGGTTCGTATGGTCCATATTGTAGAGCATTAGAAAGAATATGCTATGAAGAATCTTTTCATTTGAAATATGGTTATGACAGTGTTGTACACTTAGCAACAGGCACACCTACGCAAAGAAAAATGGTTCAAGATGCATTAAATCGTTGGTGGACACCAATCATGCACTTTTTTGGTCCTCCCGATAAAGTATCAGTACACACAGAAATTCTCATGAAATGGCAAATCAAAATGGCTTCCAACGATGCTATGCGGCAAGAATTTTTAAATATGTATGTTCCTAAAATTTGGGAGTTAGGATTGGCTATTCCAGACCCTAATCTCAAAAAAAATGCAAATGGTGTTTGGGAGTATACAGAACCTGATTGGAACGAATTTATGCGAGTTATTAACGGTGATGGACCATGCAATAAAGAACGTTTAGCAGTACGCAGAGTAGCAGAAGAAAAAGGGCGTTGGGTTAGAAAAGCTTTGCTTTCTCCTAATGAAAAATATGTAACTCCATTAGCCTAAAATTTTTTCATGAAAGCCCCCAGCCAATCTCAATTAAATCAGTGGAAAGCGTTTTATTTTCTGGGGGCACTTTTATTCTTTGTCTTTACATTATTTTTTATCTTTCTCCAAAATCAAAATGTACGCCATGTCTACTTGAACACCCATGCAAATGAACTAGAGTACCAAAAAGAATATTCTAATGCTTTGAGAATATGGAAAAAATTATATGAAAGAAATCCAGAACAACCCGCCTATCTAATCAAAATTATTCAAAATTATTTTTTGCAAGAAAATTATGAAGCCATATTAAAAACTATACAAGAACAAAATATTGCTAATCTGAATCAGGATACATTGCTCATTTTTTTAAAATATGGCTTATTATCAGCCCAAAAATTAAATCAAAAAAACTTAACTCAAGAATATATCGAAAAAATAAACAATGTTTTAAATATCAAAGTTTATTGGAACGAAAAATCTAGTAAATGGGTGTATATTGATGACTCGTTCACGATTGGAAAGTTAAAGAAATGGGTTGATGCAATGTATACTTTAATAGAACAAGAAATTTCCATTTATATTATTCTCAAAGATTTGGAAACTTCATTCTATTATCTTAGTGGCATCGTAAGCTTTAACAAGAGACTATTCATAGAAAATGAAATTTATGAAAGTTCTCCCTTCACAAAATTATCTCGAATCAATCCATCCGATTTTAATTTATTCCTAAATTCTAATAAAGCGGGATTTTTGTGGTTTACGTTAAAGAAAATTCAATTTGAAAATCGTATATGGTTAAATCACTTAAAAAGTGAACTCAATATCATGCAAGCATCCAACATTTTTCAATTTTTAAAAGAAGCCAAAGTCATTGTACCGATAAGCTATAATAATCAGAATTATAACATCAATGAAGATTATATGAATTTACCAAAGGAAATTTGTCTGATTTTGATTGATAAATTAAAGACAATAAAAAATAAACAAGAATTAGAAAAGTTATCCAATATTTTTTATTTTTGCAGTAAGAAATAACCCTAAAATGAAATTTTTAGATCCAAGAGTTAATCGGTTAAATTTGCCAAAGGAATATAACGAAGGTTTTCAGCAAGCTGAAGAGTTAGATCAGTGGCAGACCTATGAAGTTTTTCATCAAAGAAGTAGAGGTGAACAACATGTACACGTGGGTTGTGTGCACGCACCATCTGCTGAGCTTGCTTTATTGTTTGCTAAAGAACAGTACGCAAGACGCTCTAAATGTGTTAATTTATGGGTGGTAAAAACGGCTGATATCACTCCTTCGAATTACGAAGATGATGATATTTTTGTTCCTGCAGTAGATAAAACTTACCGAGAAGCCTATGGATATAAAGTTAGGCCTCTTATTAACACCTTTAATCAAAGTAGTTCATCCAATATCTCTTCAAAGGTTGATATTCAAGAGATTATCGGTTCTAATGGAAAAAAATCTTATATTATACAAAAAATTATTTGAGAAATATTTGCAATTTTAAAAGGAGTAAAGTAATTTTGCAGACTGAATTGGGGGTCCCATAGCTCAGGTGGTTAGAGCAACTGACTCATAATCAGTAGGTCCTAGGTTCGAGCCCTAGTGGGACCACTCCTATAAATAGAAGCTATCCTTCAGTTTAGGGAGAATTATATTCGAAAATCCATGCAAAATTAAAACAGATTTAAAAATCTCCGCTACGTTTGTTTCAGCATGTACAAGAAAAATTTGTTTCAATTGATTTCTATCTAAATTATCCAACAAGTCTAATAAGTCATTTTTATCTGCATGAGCGGAATAACCTTCTATTTTTTCTATTCTAGCTTTTACTTTGTAAATATCTCCAAAAATCTTTACTTCTTTGTGTCCTGCAATAAGTTTACCACCCAATGATTCGGGAGTACAATGCCCTACAAATAGAATAGTATTTTTTTCATTTTCAATAGAATGCATAATATGATGTTTTACAGGACCTGCTTCAGCCATTCCTGATGCCGAAATAATAATCATAGGACCCTGTGCTTCATTAAGTAATTTGGACTCTGAACGCTCGGTAATGTAATATAAGTTATCAAAATAAAAAGGATCACCATCCGTCCTAACCATGTAATCCTTGATATCCTCATTAAAATACTTAGAAAAATTCTTTGTGATGCGAGTTGCTTTAATGGAGAGTGGGCTATCCACATACACAGGGATTTTAGGCAAATGCCCCTGATTCTTCAATCTATCCAAAGCATAAATAATCTCTTGGGTTCTATCTAGACTGAAAGCAGGAATTATTAACTTTCCTTTATTTTTAACACAAGTTTCATGAACAATATCAAATAAAATAAAATCTTCAGCGGGTCTATGATTTTTATTTCCATAAGTGCTTTCACAAATTATAACATTAGGATTAGGAAGTGGCTCAGGGCATCTTAAAATTTTATCTAATGTTCTTCCTACATCCCCCGTATATGTAATTCGTAACTCTTGCGGAGTATCTTTTTGATAAAATAAGTTTACACAAGCAGAACCAATAATATGTCCCGCATCCGTAAAATATAATTCAATTTCATCGTTTATTCTAAAAAATTGGTGATACTCTACGGAATAAAGGTAATCAAAACAAGCTTTAACATCTTCCACTGTATAAATAGGTTCAATAGGCTTAAGCCCCTTTTTAAATCTTCTTTTATTAACAAATTCAACATCTAATTCTTGTATTTTAGCACTATCTTCTAACATAATTTTTGTTAGTTCTAAAGTTGGGGGAGTACAATAAATATTACCTTTGAAACCTTCTTTAACTAATTTAGGGATAAGTCCAGAATGGTCAATATGGGCATGAGATAATATTAAACAATCAATAGTACGGGGGTCAAATCCAAACTGACGATTGGGGTCCTTGTCACTTTTTCCCTGAAATAAACCACAATCTAACAAAATTCTGTATCCATTGGGTGTTTCTAATAAATGTTTGGAGCCCGTAATCGTCTCAACTCCACCATAAAAAGTGATTTTTATGTTATTCATAAATCTAAATAATAAACATTGTAATTTAGTTGTCATCACAAAATTATGAAAAATATTTTTTTATTAAAAAAAAATAGTACTTTTACAAATTGTTTGTTTACGATGAAATTCATTATTACTTTTTTTACATTATTCTTATTTTTAATTAGTTGTAGCGGAAATAATACTACGCAAAGTAATAATTCAAACGTTCAAAATAAAAAAAATAGCCAGTCTAAAAGTTCTAATTCTACAAACACAGACAAAAAAGATAAAAAATTAAAACTCAATTCTAAGTTGGTTATCACCAAGCATGCTCAATGTAGGATGGATTGTAAAAAAATTGATTTAGAGGAAATTAAAGAGATTATCTCTAAAGGTCAGATAAATGTTAAAAAATCTGATACTAAAAAGAAACCTTGTCCTATTTTAGCCATTGAAGGAACAACAAAAGAGAAACAAAAAGTACGCTTAGTTTTAGCGGCATGTAAAGAGGAAACCAAAATTATTACTGTCATAGATTTAAATCAAAAAATTGAAGACCCTAGCTGTAAGAATTGTAAATAGTATATGCTTTACAATCAAATTTTAGAAAATATTTATAAAAAACAATTTTCACCTGTTTATTTTCTATGTGGTGAAGAAAATTATTTTATTGACAAAATTTATGAGGCACTAGATACGCAGGTACTGACGGAAGGTGAAAAAGGCTTTAATTATGATGTATTTTATGCACCTGAAATCAAATTAGGGCAAGTCATAGCGGCTGCGCGGGGCTATCCCATGATGGCTGAAAAAAGGTTAGTTATCGTTAAAGAGTTACATAGAGCTAGAAAAGATGATTTAGAAATTTTAACTCCTTATCTTGAAAAACCAGTTCCTTCTACGGTATTGGTTTTAATCTACAAAGATAAAAAACTCCCTGATGGACGTTCAAAATTTATGAAAGCCCTAAAAAATAACGCCATCATCTTTGAATCAAAAGCTCTTTACGAAAAAGATACTCTTATATTTGTTCAGCAAATGATTAAAGAAAAAAATTTTTCTATTGAACAAGATGCTTTACAAATCATTGTACAATACTTAGGCACTAACTTACAACTCATTGAAAGCGAATTAAAAAAGATTTTTATTTATTTAGAGAGTAAAAAATTAAACCAAATCACCAAAGAACTCGTTTTTGAATTTATTAACATTGATAAAGATTTTAATGTTTTTCAATTGATTGATGCATTGGGAGCTCGTGATACAGTGAATGCCCACCATATTATCGACCAAATGAGCAAAAACTTTAAAGACCAACCTCCCTTAATGTTAATACCTCAAATATACAAATTTTATCAACAGCTTGGTATACTTAAACAAAATAACTTCACTAATGATAAACAAATCGCTGAATTCCTAAAAATTCATTCCTATTTTGCTCAAAAATATAAAATCGCACTTCAAAAATATAATATCACTAAAATTAAACAAAATATTCTGCATCTTTTAGAAGCTGATTTATCACTTAAAGGAATTCATACTACCAGAATGGGAGAAACGCACATTATGAAAACTCTCATAATTAAACTACTGTCTGACTAAATTTTTAACAAACCCCAATATTATTAACTACTTGAAATTGTCATTTTTATGTTTCATGTTCTGTTGTAATTCTGAATATTTTCCACATAAAGTGTAAAAAGATTATTCAGCATTCATGAATTTTGTTTATAAATTCGTAGTTAATTTAAGATCATGAATTGGAAAACAACGCTCCCAATGACACTTGTTTTGTGCGGGGGAATTTTGATAGGTATTTATTGTGCCCATTATTTCATTGAACTAAAATGGAAAAACTTTGCCCCCTTCCATTACACAAAAAATACATATCCCGTTCAGCTGGAACAAATAATTGATTTTACTAAAGGTGCAGAAATCGCATTACAGTCCTCAGTATCTATCAAAGCATGGAAAACAAATCAAAGTGAATCTACGGGAGCAGGTGTTATCTTTAATGCCCAAGGCTACATAGTTACGAATTACCATGTAATAAAATCTTCAAAACTTATTGAAATAGAATTATTTAATCATGTAAAACTATCCGCAGAGTTAATTGGATATGATGAATATACCGATTTGGCTGTTATAAAAGTTCGCACGGATATTCCTTTAAAACCCATTACATTTGCAAATTCAGATAATCTAAGAATTGGACAATGGGTTATGGCAATTGGTTGCCCCTATCATTTACATGCCACCGTAACCAAAGGTATTATAAGCGGTTTAGGACGTGATATAGGTGTATTAAAAAACAACCTTGAAAATCAAGAATTCTCTGATTTAGTTATTGAATCATTTATTCAAACAGATGCTCCTATCAATCCTGGTAATTCAGGCGGTGCACTTGTAAATTTAAATGGAGAAATGGTAGGTATCAATACCGCTATAGCCTCCGAAACTGGTTTATTTGAAGGCTTCAGCTTCGCTATTCCCTCTAATTTAGTCCTAAAAGTAGTAAAAGACATTATGAATTATGGTAAAGTAAATAGAAGCTTTTTAGGAATTAGTGCACAAATTACAAAAAATCCCTTTTTTTACAAAAAATTAAATACTTTTGGATTAGAAATTTATTCGGTTTCCATAAATTCACCCGCTTTTCGTGCAGGGCTTATGGAAGGCGATATAATATTATCAATCAATAAAATAAAAATACAAAACGTTCCTGACTTAAAACAAAAAATTGCATCCTACTCACCTAACGAAACTCTTGATTTACAAGTATTTAGAAATGACCAATTCATCAATATAAAAGTTAAATTAGAAGCATTGAATGAATATTTAAATCAAGGATTGTAATTTTTATTTAAAATCAGTTGCCCGATAGTTTTCATGTAATCAAAAGCGGCACTATAATTATTCGGAATCACGCCGTCTAAAATAGCATTTCTAATCGCATTTTTTATTTCACCTACGACAGGAGAAGGTTTTAACTGAAAATATTCCATAATCATTTCTCCCGTGATAGGTGGTTGCCAATTACGTAAGTTATCCGCTTCTATTACTTCATGAATACGTTTTTCTACATTGTCATAATTTTTTAGGTATTTTTCAAGTTTGTTACTGTCGCGCGTGGTAATATCTGCACGGCATAATTTCAATAGTTGCTCCAAATCTTCGCCAGCATCCACAATCAAACGGCGAATAGCAGAATCCGTAACTTCCTCGTCTACTAACGCAATAGGTCTTAAATGTAATTTAACCATTTTTTGGACGAATTTCATTTTCTCGTTCAAAGGTAAGCGAAGTTTTTTAAAGATTTGAGGTACCATTTGAGCACCTTTATCTTCATGTCCATGGAAAGTCCAGCCATGTTGAGGATTAAATTTTTTTGTGAGTGGTTTCGCTATATCATGTAAAATAGCCGCCCAACGTAACCATAAATTATCTGAATAAACACATAAATTATCTAAAACTTGTAAGGTATGAAAAAAATTATCTTTATGAGCTTTTCCTTCTATCACCTCAACGCCCTGCATTCTATATAGTTCAGGAAAAATAATTTCTAATAAACCTGTATAAAACAACATTTTAAATCCTATGGAAGGTTTATTAGCCATAATCATTTTATTTAACTCATCCGCAATACGTTCTTTTGAAATAATTTTAATTCTATTGGCATTAGAACGAATAGCTTCATAAGTTTTTTTTTCTATGGTAAATTCTAAAGTAGTAGCGAAACGAATAGCACGCATCATTCGGAGTGGATCATCGCAAAAAGTGACGTTGGGGTCCGTTGGAGTTTTTATAATTTTATTTTTTAAATCTTCTAATCCATTGAAAGGGTCAATCAATAAGCCAAAATCGTCAGAATTTAATGAGATAGACATTGAATTGATAGTCAGGTCTCTACGGAGTTGATCATCAAAAAGCGAACCATTCTCAACAATAGGTTTTCGTGAATCACGGCGGTAAGATTCTTTTCTGGTTCCAACAAATTCTATTTCCAAATCTTCTTTTTTTACAAGTGCAGTACCAAAATTTTCAAAAATATTTACTTCTGCACCAATAAAATTTGCAAAAATTTTTGCAAACTTAATACCATATAAAGGTTTTTCTTCGTAAGTGTGATGCCCAGGATTTTCAATGACAATATCAATATCATTGGAAAGTTTGCCTAAAAAATAATCTCTAACATACCCTCCTACAACATAAGCTTTTAGTCCTGACTTCTGAATTGTCTCCTGAATATATTGAAAAACAGGTAATTGTAATGCTTCTTTTACCCACATTAGTTATTCAATCAACAGTTCTAACAGTCGGTCTAAATCTTCTTGGGAATAATAGGGAATCCGTATTTCTCCTTTTCCATCTTCTTTATGAACTATATTCACTTTATTACTAAATTTTCTAGAAAGTTTAACTTCTAAATCTTTTAGATGCAACTCTAAAGGAGAGGGAGATGTATTTGTAGATTTTTTTACTTTTGGTTGGGTAAGTTCGTGGACTAACTTTTCTACTTGTCTTACGGATAAATCTTTATCTATAATTTGCTTAAAAATAGATAGTTGTACAACAGGATTATCAATAGAAATAATAGCACGGGCGTGTCCCATAGAAATTTTATTATCACGCACGGCAACCTGTATTTCAGGGGGTAATTTAAGGAGACGAACATAATTATTAATAGTAGCACGTTTTTTTCCTATCTTTTCACCAACCTGCTCAAGGGTTAGATTACATTCTTCCATCAAACGTTTGTATCCCAACGCGACTTCAATAGCATTTAAATCTTCCCTTTGAACGTTTTCTATGATTGCCATTTCAATCATCTGTTCATCGTTCGCAGAACGAATATAGGCTGGAATAGTGGTTAGACCTGCTATTTTGGCGGCACGAAAACGTCTCTCACCAGAAATAATTTGATATTCCTTATCAGATAACTTACGAAGGGTAATGGGTTGAATAATTCCTTGTTGTTTGATAGATTCTGCAAGCTCGTTTAGGGATTCTTGGTCAAAATCTACGCGAGGTTGAAAAGGATTAGGCTCTATCCATTCTAATGGAATTTCTTGTATAGTGTTTAGAGTAGAAACAATCGTGTTTGTTTCTTCATTTTGTAAGGGAGATATTATAGCCCCCAGTCCTTTTCCCAAAACACTTTTCTTCTTTTTTTCTTCCATGCCTTAATCTGTTTATCTAAACGCTAGCAACGCTAGGGTCTTTTATATTGTTTTTTTTGAGTAACTCACTTGCTAATTCCATGTAAGAAATAGAGCCTTTAGAGTTAGCATCATATAAAATCACAGGTAAACCGAAAGAAGGTGCTTCACTTAATTTAGCATTTCTATGAATAATGGTATCAAAAACAATATCCTTAAAATGTAATTTTACTTCTTCAACCACTTGATTGGCAAGTCTTAAACGAGAATCGTACATCGTTAGCAATATTCCTTCAATCGCTAAATTAGAATTTAATTTTTGTTGAACAATTTTTATTGTATTTAATAGTTTTCCGAGCCCTTCTAGCGCAAAAAATTCACATTGAACAGGGATTATCACTGAATCTGCCGCAGTAAGCGCATTCACCGTAACCAATCCTAACGATGGAGAGCAATCTATAATAATAAAATCATAATCCTTTTTGATTTTGTCCACAACCGATTTTAACTTTTTTTCTCTATCGGGAAGGTTTATGAGTTCTATTTCAGCGCCTACTAAATCAATACTAGAAGGTAACAAATAAAGATTAGGTACTTTGGTTTGTAGGATAGCTTCATTTGGTGATATTTCGTTTATGATACAATTATAAATACCAGTTTTGATGTTGCGGGGGTCAAAACCCACTCCAGACGTAGCATTTGCTTGAGGGTCTGTATCAATAAGTAGTGTCTTAAAATCTTTTGCCGCTAAACTTGCAGACAAATTAATTGCTGTTGTAGTTTTTCCGACGCCACCTTTTTGATTCGCTAAAGTTATGATTTTTCCCATTGTCTCTGATTCTATTCTAAATAAGAAAAATTTTTATCGCAAAGTTAGTAGTTTTCTTTCTTTTAAAAAAGTTTTTTTTTGTTTCCACATACTGCAAAAAAGGTTTCTTTGTTAAATCAACCTAAAACCAATTTAAGCGTTGTTATCCACTTTTAAACATCTTACATCTGTTATTATCAAATCTTTGTTTATTTTTTTTACTTCCTTCTTTCGGGTTTTAAGTCGTATCTTTACCTATATTTCATGAATATGCTTAGGTGTATTTGTTCCTTCCTGATTATCATTTTACTGATTTATGGAACAGGTTGCTCAGTACTAAAAAATAGTCAAACAAGTTCACATCCTCTTGTAAATGAAGTGGATAGAAATACAACTTACGCTTATGCTAACAAACTTAAAAAGAAAAAAGATATTAAAACAGCAAAATCAAACAACAACCCTGTTGCGGTGAAGAGCGTTGAAGAAATGAATTCACCGAAAACAGAAGATTTAAAAATTACACCCAAATCTGAAAATAATTCAAAATATAAAAATATAAGCATAACTACAATAGAACCCAAAGGTATAGCTAAAAATTTAGTAAATGAAGCAGAAAAATATTTAGGTACTCCCTACAAAATTGGGGGGACAACAAAAGCAGGTATGGATTGCTCGGGTTTAGTAATGACAATATATAAAACACAAGGAATAGAACTGCCGCGTATCTCACCTGACCAATACAAGTATGGTAAACCTTTACAAATGCATGAGGTTCAGCCAGGAGATTTGTTATTTTTTTCTACTCCTTCAAGACCTAACCAAATAGGGCATAGTGCAATGTGTGTGGCTATTGAAGACGGAAAAATCAAATTTATTCACGCTGCTTCTACGGGAGTTCGTTATGATTATTTGGTGCCTGGCTACTACTTAACTCATTATAAAGGTGCCTGCCGTGTCATAGACAATTCTTTGTCTTTCAGCAAATAATAGGTCTAATGCTGGCTTGGTATAGAAGAATTTTCAATCACTAACTTGTAAATACTATCCAACTCTTGTACATGTTCTGAATAATAATCCATTGATTGATAAAACTCCTCTTTTGAAACTCGATACTTAGCTAAAATACTGTGATATAATTGTTTACTACGTTGAATACGTTCTTGGTTACTATACTTTTGTTCATATAGATAGGATTGTACTATGTGCATATCTTTAAGAATAGAAACCATCTTCTCTGGTAAAATAACTTTTTTAGAACTGGATTGACAACCTATACAAAAAATCAGTAGAACAATTATTTTTTTCATAATTTTTAGGATTTTAAATCCCGCATTAAAGTAGTAATTACAAAACCTGAAATCATTGTAAAAACCAAAGTATATTTGAAACGTCCTACAATCAAATTAAAGAATGTGGTAGGATTCTCTCGGACAGTTTGAATACCCTCATCAATATTTTTTAAGATAGTTTGATACTGTTCTTCGCTAATATCCCCTCCATTTTGCTTAAATTGATATAACTGTTGTTTGGATTTTAACAGATATTGTAGATCGAAATCAGGCTCTGCAATAAAATGAAACCAATAATCGTGTCCAATAAGTAAAAGCGTAGCAATAAAAGTAATCCAAAAATACAAAGCCCAAAGCTTACGAAAAGGATAATATCCAGAAAACTTTCTTTTAATGGTAAAAATAGCTAAAAAACCTACCAACATAAAGACAAAAAAAGTGATTAAAATCAAAATAGCGGGAGCCCACATTTTCCATATCCAACCGGAGGTTTTAAACATTATATGTACACCTACGGCAAGACTACCTAACAAAAATCCCCACCAAGTTAGGTACCATAAAGGTACTTTAGCTGTCTCAAAATTGGTATTGTGCATGGGGGAAGAAAAGAATAAAATCGTCCGATTGATATTTTTCTAATTTTCTTTTCCATACGTCTATAGCAGGTTCACCAAAAATCATATGGACGGGTAACTTCTCTTTTTGAGAAGCGTACAACAGAATAGATGCTATTTGTTCAGGATTTCCCGGTTGTTTTCCATCCGCTTCAGACATGTAAGTATGAATTTTTTGATTGAGTTCGTAATAAGGAGAATTTGGATTAAGCGTTTTCAAATTTTCTGATTTAATTAAAGAACGCCCTGCCCAATCTGTTCTATAAGGACCCGGTGCCACCGCAACTACCTTTATATTAAATGGTTCTAATTCATTAGCTAAAGCTTCCGATAAACCTGTTACAGCAAATTTACTTGCATTGTAAATGGACATGCCCGCAATACCTCGTTTACCAGCAATTGAAGATATATTGAACACATAGCCGTTACCTTGTTTACGCATGTAAGGTAAAACCGCTTGTGTTAATTCTACTAATCCAAAAAAATTAGTATCAAACTGCTTGCGAATTGCATCCTTGGTTAACTCTTCAAATGCACCTTCAAGTCCATAGCCCGCATTATTTACTAAAACTTCAATACTCCCAAATTCTTCTATGGTTTTTTTTACACTAGCTCGGATTTGTTCGGATTGGGTTACATCTAATGCTAATTTAAGAAGGTTAGGATTTGCTGAATCTAAATAATTTAATGAATTAACATTTCTTGCCGTCGCAACAACTTTATGTCCTGCTTCTAGTGCTTTTTGTGCAAAAGCTTTCCCTAATCCCGTTGAACAGCCCGTAATAAACCAAACTTGTGATTTCATACCACAAAATTAGAAATAGTTTCATTACAAATGAAATTTCGTGAAATTATGCATTACAAATTCTGTCTTAACTACTTTAATAGATTTTAATTTTACTATTTATTTTTAATCTCTATTTTTTTATTCTCCGTGGTAATTTTTTACGACAGAAGGAACAGAGCCACAGTCATTTCAGTACACTGCGATACTCAATGACCTGTAAAATAGCTGAGTAACCGTAGCTGTAACGAAGTCACAGTCATTTCGGTATGACCTGTAAAATGAGCTTGTCGAACCAGGTTGGTGAGCTTGTCGAACTACTCTCATTCATTTGTTTTTTAATTACTCAACCCGTATTTTAAGGTTTCCATGATAGGACCGGATATTACCGTCATACATAGCATCAGCGGCTATAGGTGCTACTTGAAACGTTCCCTTTTGCACCGCACGTAAGTAATAGGTCAATATTTTAGGTCCTTTGTTTAGTGTTACATAATAATGCAATCGGTCATCACGAATATCTTTGTAATCGTATGCATCTGATGGATTATTCAAGTTTACAAAATTTAATCTTTCATTTTCTATTTGAAATCCTGCGGGAATAATATCTGTAATTACAATATTACTAATATTCTGATTTTGAAGTGGTTGTATTTGAATTTCAACTTTTACTATACTATTCACAGGAACACTTTCCAAAATAGGTTGTCCGTTAAGGTTGTAATAGGTTCTACGAACTTTAATGAATTGGTCTTCTTCTTGTATTTTTCCATTCGCTTGTACTCCACTTGCTATGTAAGAATAGTAAATTTTTCCTTTTCCTTGTACTTGAACTTCAAAAGATGTTAATTCATTGAGGTCTAAAACTAATGGATTTTCTTTATTTACGGTATAAGTTTGATTATTGAGTTTCACTATTGCAGAAACATGATTTTCTTGATTGATTTTGGCTAATTTAGCTAATGCCATTAAAGAAAAACATAACTCTTGCGTATTTAAATAATTAGCATTTTGGACTTCGGTCATAATTTGGTTGACGTAAGCAGAAATAAGAGGATGGTTAGGGTCAATGTCTAAAAGACTGTTTAAAATCAAAGCTCTTTCTCTTAATGAAGAAGAGAAATCCAAATCATAAGAATCATTTTGGATATACTCATAAGGGGTTTGTATAATTTTTTGGAAAGTTTCAAGGTCTCCGCTTAAACCATAAGCACAACCTAAAATGATTTTAGAGTCAGGGGTGAATTTATCGAGTTGGGATTTATAAAAATTCATTTTAGGGACATTAGGAGCGCCTAATAAAGCAAGAACATATAAAGAGTAAGCGATTTCACGAGGGTAATATTGTCCTTTATTCAGAGGGAAATTAAGGTTAGTTTGGGTTCTTAAATAATTTGAAATAGCTTTTAGACTACTACTTCTAACGTCAAAACCATTATTTTGGGCTTCTTTGAGGAAATGCCCTGCAAAAGCGGTAGTCCACCAATTTATTGAAGCATTTTGCCAGTATCGGATTCCTCCTGAGAAGTCTTGTAGTTGCTCTAATTTACTAATTGCGGCTTGTATGTTTTGGACAGGATTACTATGTAATTTTTGTTTTTTAAGTAATGAATTACTCAAAACTTGAACATAAATTTGGGGAAAGGCTGTTGATATGGTCTGTTCAGCACAACCGTGCGGATAGTTTATTAAATCATTTAAATTTTTAGAAAATTGAGCAACGGGATTAGTGCTGACTACTAAATAGAATTTTTGATTTTCTTTAAGGAAGTTATAGTCATCGGCTTGTATTTTAATGGATTTACCTCCGTCAATGAAGCCTCCTTTCCCTTTAAATTGAAGCGGGCTTGCAGGTCTAATCGCTAATTGTACATCTTCAGTATAAGTTTCGTTGCCTGCTTTAACTGCTAATTGGATTTTTGCTAATCCTACTTTATTTTTTATTGCTACTTTAGCAAAGGCTTTCTGCTCTTGATTGGGTTGCACGTTTAAATTTGAAGGAGAAAGATTTATTATGGAGACAAGGGAATTACCAACTAAATTTATAATAGTATTGAGGGGATTTTTAGTAGTATTATTTAGGGTGATAGGTAAAATAAGCGTATCACCGGGAGAAGCAAATAGAGGAGTTCCTAAGTTTAGGATTAAAGGGTCAGAGACAATCATATTTTTTTCAGAAGCACCAAATTGGTCG
Source organism: uncultured Bacteroidia bacterium (assembly GCA_938005475.1). GTDB lineage: Bacteria > Bacteroidota > Bacteroidia > J057 > CALLMJ01 > CALLMJ01. The sequence continues at coordinate 21,126 of CALLNY010000073.1, forward strand.
TTGTAGTAAGCTTGCGCCATAAGTCTTAAAGAACCAGAAAAAGCAGGTATGGTAATAGTCAATTTAGCGAAACCATTAGCATCTGCTTGGGTAATCTTCCAAAAACTAACTAATTTATTGGCAGGGTTACTCATAATAGGGTTGTTTCTACGATTATTGATTATAGCATCGAAGGTTTCGTAACCACCACCTGCTTTGCTTATTTTGGTGAACTTACTACCACCAATTTCTTTTAAAACTTTTGCATATAAATCATATTGCTCTACCGTTAGAGCACGTGGTCCGTAGAAATAATCGTAAGGATTTGGTGTTTTTGCGTGTTTAATTTGTAAAATACCTTCATCTACTGCGGCAATAGATACTTGAGCATAAGGGCGTGTTTGTATGGTTATAGTTTGTTGTGTTCTTGATTTAACTTTTTCTTGGGCAATTATTTTTATGTTTAATTTCTTTTGAGGGTTCTGAACGATGATTTTTTTCGCTCCATGAGCTACCATTAAAGGAATATTACTATTCAAGTAAGGTCTTATTAGAGTAGCACAAACGAAAATATTAGGAATAAAGTCATTTTCTAAATTCAATTCTAGGGAAGCAGATTGATTTTTTGTTTGTAGTGTGTAATGTTTTAGAAGGCGGTCCCGTTCAACAGTAACAAGTAGCTTGCCTTCAAATGGTGTTTTAAACAAGATTTTGGCTTTTTCATTTAGATGAAATTGGTTTTTATTGGCTTCAATGATGATTCTTCCTTTGGGGTCGGTTTCAAAGTTGGTAGTATTACCCCAAAACCCATAAGCATAAAAAGGATAGGCGACATAAGATTTTTCTACACCTGGTGCGTAAATTCTAATTTCATATTCTCCACCGATAATAGGAGTAAAGTCAAGGTATGTATTTTCACCGTTGAGAGTTAATATTTTTTCATAGACTTTTTTAGATTTTTTTACAGTTTCTATTGTTGTGGAATAGAAAACTCTTTGAATGACACTTTCATAAGTGTGATGAATCACTTGAACTTTGGCAGGGATATTTTGTAAGATTTTTCCTGTATAGTCTACTGCTATGATTGGAACGTTAATAGGAGCGTTGGTATTTTGGTAATTGTCAAAACGATAGATTCCATAAAAGATACTTTGAGTAATAACGTCTTTATTAATGTTTTGGTAGACAGGTCTATTATTTTCGTCGAAGACAGCGGTTGAGAAATTAGCAGATAAAATACCTTGATTTTGCCATTCAGCAGGAAGTTTTATCACGGGTTTAGCTTCTCCTGAGTGGTCAGTTTTACCATTTACAACAATATTCGTATAAGTAATTTGTGAAGTTTTTAAATCAAAGTAATACTTATCTAAACCTTTGGCAACAAAATTTTTAGGTTTAAAACTAGTTAAGACTTCATAGTTATAATTGTTAGCGGGACTACCATATAAATGAAAAGCTTGTAGGTTTATTGTGACATCCTGCGGAGCTTTCAAGAATTCATCTTGAATATTAGCATTTACTTTTAACCTGTCAGGTAAAAATTCTTCTACTGTAATAGTGTAAGATTGAATAAGTTCTGTAGTACCTGCATAAAGATTACAAGTATAGTTGCCTGTTTGTGCATTTCTTGGTATTTCGTAGTCAAAGGAAGCCGCAGATTGATGGTCTAGTTTTTTAAATTCTTCAAAAACTAATTGATTTCTTGGATTAATCCATTTAAGGGAAACGGGCATATTAGGGACATTTTTCCATTGAGGGGTTCTAACAATCGTATTCAAATGAATGGTTTCGCCAGGTCTGTAAAGGGGTCTTTCGCCATAAATCATAGCGTCGTAACTATTATTTTTCAGTTTTTTCCCTTCAACATCATAATCTACTTTATCCCAACGAGTATTATTAAACCATAAGAAAGAGAAGTCATCTTTGTTAGATGCAGTTAACATAGCAGGCTCAAAGTATTTAGCATGTTGGTCTATATTTTTGATAATAGCGATGCCACCAGGTCCTGTTTTAGCAGTTCCCATAATCTGATTATTACGAGAATATAACTTAATATCTAAACCTTGAATAGGTTGAGCACTCTCTAAACTATTTGCAAAAACGATGATTTCATTTTTGTTAGCTTTAGCAATCAATCCTATATCCGTAATACAAACAAATTTACGGGCACTCACATAATGTTCCTCATCATCAAATACATCCACTAAATAAATTCCGTGATAACTTGGTAAAATATTCTCAAAGTCTAAATCTAATGCATAGAGGTTACCAATTTTTTGTAAATCTTTTAATTCATATTCTTTTTCGTATAATAAAGTTTTATCTTCAATTGAATAATATATATAATCTTCATAGTATTGGTTATTTTTGATAAACTGATTTAAATTATTTTCAAAAATTTTGTAAATATTTAACTTAAATTTAGGTACATTTAAAATAGACAATGCGACTTTTTTATTTCCTTTTGCATTGAGATATAGAGCATTTTGGTTTACAAACTTAATAAATTTACCTATCTCACCAAAATACAGATTAGTTTTATAATTATCAGACAAAGCATAACCTAAACCAGAAGTTAAACCTTTTCGAATGTGGATATCATAGTTTTGTGATTGTAAAAATTCGGCTTGTATAATTAATTGATTTAGATTGGTACTAACTGTAAAAGGAATTTTGGGTTTTATGACTATCCATTCTTTCCAATTGGTTTGGTCATCGAAGATTTGATTTGCGTATAGCGTAAATATACCAATGAAGCCATCGTGCTGATTATCAGTTTTTATAATTTCAAAAGATTTAGAAGGAATTTGAGTTTCAAAGGTTAAATCTTCGTTGGAGTGGGTATTAGAACCTGCTAGGGTTAAGCTTTTCAATAATTTTAGGTTTAACGGTTGTATTTCCTCTTTTAATTCTATATCTTGTGTTACAAGCTCTATTTTTGATGCATTTCCTTTGGTAAGTATTTGGTAATTAATTTTTTGCTTATCCAGTAGAATTTCTAATTTATTATTAAGGTCTTCAGGAGAGAGTTCATAATTAAAAAAAAGCGTTAAACGAAGTTCATGATTATTTAAATTTTTAGACCAATAGGGCACAACATCTACAAAACGTAAATAGGGGGTATGGAAGCTTATTTCTTTGGAAGAGAGAGGAAGTTTATGTTCTTCGGGAGTAGAAGATAAAGGAATTTCATTAAGTTTAACCACATATTGTGAAGCGGCGGCAAGGGGAGCTATAGGTGAAAAAACCAATTCTCTTTTTGAAGTCCATTTATACTTTCCATGAATGGGAGGTTCAAATTTTAAATAATTTGCAGACTTCCATTGATTTAAGTCCTTTTCTCCAACGATATCCGTATTAAACTTAAAAATTAAATTTTGTAAAGGTTGTACTTCGTCCGTGAAGTTTTGAGGATTAAAATCAATTTGTTTGACGGAACAACTTGATAAAACATACAAATATAGTGATAAGGTTGCTATTTTTGTTAATGAATTCATGAATTCTAAATTATTTGAAGCAAAGATAACAAGAAAATTATAAATGAAACAAAATTTTTATTAAATAAACTGAACGAGATTTTTGTATATTGCATTAAGCAGTTATTCAAAAATAAAAATATTGATAAACAATGAAATACGAAGATATACTTAATTATCCACAACGCTTTAAAGCACTCACATCCTATGATGTGAAAAAATTTGATGAGCTTTTGCTCTACTTTGAGAATGAACTTGAAGATTATTTCCAGCATTATAATTTTAATGGTAAACCCCGAAAAAATAAGTACACTTCCAAAAAGCCCAAGACCAGTTACCCACTGCTGGCAATAAACTTTTCTTTATTTTGTATTATCAAAATAAAAATACTCCGTTAATCATATCAGAATTCCATTAAAAACTTTTTTTATTTTAGAATTGTTTCGTAGTGTTTATATTTGCGGAGTGAGAAAAATAATATTTTTCTTTTATGAAGCTTTAAAATTATCGTGGGGAGCGATTCGTTCACATCGTTTAAGAACGTTTCTTACCATGTTAGGGATTTCTATTGGTATTTTTTCTATTACGATGATTTTTACTTTGGTGAATACCTTACAATACAGTGTAACTTTAAATTTAAGTAGTCTTGGTAGCACAATATTGTATATACATAATTGGCCATGGCGTGATGTTAGCGAGGATTGGTTCAAATATTTTAATCGACCGAAAGTGAGTTTATTAGATTACGAAAAGTTAAAAAATGAACTTAAAAATGCATCTGCTATCAATTTTTCGTATATAAAAAACGGTAGTACTATCAAATACTTAAAGAAGACGGCAGAGGGAGTACAAATCGTAGGATGTACAAGAGATTTTGTTTTTGTGAACAATTTTGAGATAGCAAAAGGACGATTTTTATCAGAATTTGAAATTTTAGGAGCTAGAAAATGCTGTGTATTAGGGAATCAGGTAGCAAGAAATTTTTTTGCTAATAATATAGACCCAGTAGGGCAAGAAATTATTATTCAAGGAAAAAAATTTAAAGTTGTAGGGGTTATTGCACCACAAGGAGATATGAACATCTTCGGGCCAAGCATCGATTTTCAGGTAATTATTCCTTATACCACATTTGCAAATACCTTTGATGTAACTAAAAGAACAGTAGATAGGCTGATTACAGTTAAAGCAGAAAGTCCTGATAAAATTTACGAAGTAGAAAATCAAATAATTGGTCTTTTGCGGGCAAAAAGAGGCTTAAAACCATTTCAAGAAGATAATTTTTCTATTAATAAACAAGAAGCCTTAATGAACCAATTTGACCAAATTTTTGGTGCTTTGAACGTTGGAGGAACGATAATTTCTCTTTTTTCTTTACTTGTTGGAGGTTTTGGTATTGCTAATATTATGTTTGTATCAGTTAAAGAAAGGACAGTGGAAATAGGTATTCAAAAAGCATTAGGAAGTACTCGTATTTTTATTTTGCAACAATTTTTGCTTGAGGCCATAATTCTTTGCTTGATAGGGGGGCTCATAGGCATTTTCTTCCTGTTTATTGTAAGTGGTATACTACAAGGACTTATTTATTGGGCAGAATTAAAATTTGTAATGACAATCAAATGGAATGACATAATTCTTGGTATAGCCTTAAGTATGATGATAGGTTTAATTTCTGGATTTTTGCCTGCTTATACAGCTTCAAAATTAGACCCCGTAGAAGCTATGCGCTCCTAGTTTACTTTTTCTTAAAACTAAAATGGAACTTTTTTCAATTTTATTTTGCTAACTTAATGAAGTAATTTATTTTCGCAGAATATAAACAAAATATGAACACTGACACAGTCACATTAAATTTTCAGTTACCCGAAACTGCCCAACAAATTGGCGAAATGGTAAGAAAATTCGCTGAAGAGAGAATCAGACCCGTTTTCATGGAATATGATGAAAAACAAGAATTTCCTACCGAAATCTTCAAGGAATTAGGGCAATTAGGTTTGTTAGGAGTTTTAGTTCCGGAAAAGTATAAAGGAGCAGGTTTAACTTACATAGATTATGTAACGGCAATTATAGAATTAGGGAAGGTATGTGGTGCTATTGGTTTATCTATGGCAGCGCATAATTCCTTGTGTACGGGACACATCTTACAGTTTGGCTCTGAGGAACAAAAAGAAAAATATCTTCCTTTATTAGCCACGGGAGAATGGATAGGTGCTTGGGGGCTTACTGAACCCAATACAGGCTCCGACGCAGGAAATATGAAAACTACCGCTAAAAAAGATGGTGATTATTGGATTTTAAATGGCTCAAAAAACTTCATCACGCATGGAAAAGTAGGAAATGTAGCAGTGGTGATTGCAAGAACAGGCGAAGCTGGGGATAAACACGGCATGACTGCCTTCATCATAGAAAAAGGAACTCCCGGTTTCTCTAACGGTAAAAAAGAAAACAAACTCGGAATGAGGGCTTCTGATACCTCTGAATTAGTATTTACGGATTGCCGTGTCCATGATTCTCAAAGGATTGGTGAGGTAGGAGAAGGATTTATTCAAGCTCTTAAAGTATTAGATGGAGGTAGAATTTCCATTGCCGCTCTTTCATTAGGAATTGCAAAAGGTGCTTTGGAAGCATCCATCAAATACGCAAAAGAAAGAGAACAGTTCAATCAGCCGATTGCTAATTTTCAGGCTATCAGTTTTAAACTTGCTGATATGGCAACAGAATATCAAGCCGCAGAACTCTTAACCTATCGTGCTGCCGCAATGAAAGATAACGGACAAAACGTAAATTTAGAATCCGCTATGGCTAAATACTACGCTTCCGAAGTTTGCGTTAAAATTGCTACTGAAGCCGTACAAATTTTCGGCGGCTATGGTTACCTCAAAGACTTCCCCGTAGAAAAATATTACCGAGATGCTAAACTTTGTACTATCGGTGAAGGTACTTCCGAAATCCAAAAACTAGTCATAGCAAGACAAATCCTGAAATAATTTTTCATAATATTTATGTTTAATGTTCAAGCAACCTTACTATTTTTGAGGTTGCTTTTTGCTATGAAATTAGTTATACAACGTGTCATAGAAGCAAGAGTAATTGTAAATCAAAACATTGTAGCTGAGATATCCAAAGGTTTATTGGTGTTGTTAGGAATTACTCATACGGATAGTTCTCAAGATGTAAGTTATCTTGTCAAAAAATTACTTGCCTTGAGGATATTTGAAGATGAACAAGGAAAAATGAATTTATCGGTGTCAGATATTCAAGGAGAAATACTAGTAGTTTCACAGTTTACTTTGTACGCGGATACTCATAAAGGAAATAGACCCTCTTTTGTTCAAGCGGCAAGACCCGAAGTTGCAATTCCATTATATGAGGAATTTTTACAAAAGCTCAAATCCCAAAGCAAATTGGGTATTCAAAGTGGTATTTTCGGAGCAGACATGAAAGTACATCTTATCAATGACGGTCCCGTTACTATCATAGTAGATACCGAAAAATCTTAAGGTATCCCGCATTTACTATTCATTAAAATTTCTCATTTTTTATTTCATTTTCTCTGTGTAAACATAAAAACGAGTTTTATCTATATTAATTTTATCGGATAGTATCTTTATACTTTGAATTTGATTGGTAGGATTTAAACGAATTTTTTGGTCATTAATCATGATTTCAATAGGCATTTTAAAATTAGCCACATTGGTCTTCCAACGATAACTTAACTCATAACCATCTACCGATTTTTCAATTTTGTATTCAAAGATAGGAGGCTTCGGATATTGTAAATACTGTTCAAAGAATGTGGTATAATCATTTTGCAAGTGTAAACTGAAAAATTGTATAACTTGTTGAGTATTAACAATTCGATAACGAAAGTTTAGTGCAAACATTTTGAGCGTTTTAAACCATTGTTCATCATTATTGACGCAATGCCTTAACGTATTAAGCATCAAAGCTCCTTTATAGTACATATCTGCGCTGACCCATCGGTCATAATTTACATCTAATGGACCTAGAATAGGTTCTTGATTTAAGATATTAAACCGTTGAGCAGAGAGATATTGTTGAGCTTTTTCGTAGCCATACCTACATTCTAAGAAGATAGCTTCTGAGTAAGTAGTAAAGGATTCATGAATCCACATTTCGGCATGGTCAGGGACAGAGATACTATTGCCAAACCATTCGTGTCCGCTCTCATGTACAATAATATAATCAAAGCCCCATTGATTGTTCTTATAGTTATTACCGTAAGCAATACAACTTTGGTGTTCCATGCCCCAATAATCTGTTTCCACTAACTTAAAACCATCTTTTTGGAAAGGATAAGCACCGAAGTACTCTTCAAAGCATTTTAGCATCTGCTTGACTTGAACAAAATGACTACTCGCTTTGTCTTTGTTATAACTTAATACATAATAATCCAAGGTAAGCCTTCCATCCACAGAGTTATAATTATCTTGAATGTGAGCATAGTTACCCACATTCAAAGTGATGTTGTAAGAATTGATAGGATAAGAAACGAACCAGTGATAACGTTTAGTTTTAGGAAGTTCTTCGATTTTTCGTAGTCTACCATTAGACACAGCCATAAGGTTCGTTGGGACTTCAATAGCTATTGCTTGGCTATCAGGTTCATCGGAGAGATGGTCTTTTAAAGGCCACCACAGGGATGCCCCTATTCCTTCACAAGCCACTCCTATCCAATCGTTATTTTCTTTATCTTTACGCCAAACAAAACCACCATCCCAAGGAGCACGTGCCGCCTCTCGTGGTCTTCCATTATAAAAAACGGTAAAAGAATCCCGTGTACCTGCTTTCAGTTCCACTGGAAAATATAAAAATACTGCATGAAACTCTCGTTTATATAGCAGTGGTCTACCCCTATACAAAACTTTTTCAATTATCATATTGTCAAACAAATCTATTTGACAAGTCTTAAAATCTTGCGTAACCTTGAAATAGAAAGTATTTTTCCCTGATAGGCTTCTATTAGGAATATCCAACTTAATTTCTAAATTATAAAAAGTTACATCATAACAAGTTCTTAAAGGCGTTAATTTACCGCGAAGCGTATCGGCTCTCGTAAAAGTTAAATGGGAATTCGTTTTTTCCTGTGAACAAGTTTGCGAAAAAATCATTATTAAGCCCCATAATGCGATAAAAAAATGCTTTTTCATTTACATTAAATACTGAAAAGTTTCAAGTAGTTGTAAGTATTTACTTTTTTGTTCTTTGATAGCTTTCTCAAACGGAGTATAAGAAATTTCATTTTTTAAGATACCAAGCATAACGTTTTTTTGTCCTTGTAGTAAAGCTTTGACAGCATGTACACCAAGTAAAGAAGCATTGATACGGTCGGTACAAGTTGGAGAGCCGCCACGCTGGATATGCCCTAAAACACTAATACGAGTGTCATATTGATTGAAGCGCTCTGTGACTTTTTTAGCGACTTCAAAGGCACCACCCGCATCATCTCCTTCCGCTACCACTACAATACAAGAAGTTTTTTGAGTTTGCCAACGATGTTGTACAATCTGGACGAGTTCATCAATATTAGTTAGTGTTTCAGGAATAAGAATAGCCTCTGCACCTGTTGCAATGCCAGTATAGAGCGCTATAAGCCCTGCATCACGCCCCATAACTTCAATAAAAAAAAGACGGTCATGGGAATGAGCCGTATCCCTTATTTTATCAATGGCTTGCATAGTAGTATTAATAGCAGTATCAAAGCCAATAGTATAATCTGTTCCAAACAAGTCATTATCAATTGTACCAGGGCAGGCTACAATAGAAAGGTCAGGGTATTCTTGTGAAAATAATAATGCTCCTTTGGCTGTACCATCGCCCCCAATAGCAATCAAAGCATCTATTTGATGTTTCTGGATTTGTTCATAGGCTTGCTTTCTCACTTCTGAAATTAAAAAACGTTTGGAACGAGCTGTTTTTAGTATAGTTCCACCTAAACCCAGAATATTGCGAATATGCTCATTTTTCAACACTTTAAAATCTCCCTCTATAAGCCCTTCATACCCTCTATAAATTCCTATGGGAGTGATTCGATGCTTTTGACAAGTCTTTACAATAGCTCGAATACAGGCATTCATCCCCGGTGAATCCCCCCCCGAGCAGAAAATACCTATCTTTTTAATCTCTTTCATTTCGCAAAAATAACAATTTTTTTACAGTAACCTTTAATTGAGCTTAGTTCAAACTAGCGAAACTGAGACTGGTTGAGCATAGCCGAAAACCGCTTTTCCGATTAATTTTGATTAATCTCGGAAAATCCTCTTACTCATTCAAAATAAATGAATATATAACCCCGAAAATTCTTAGGAACCCCCTCTAATTTGTCTAAACCCTTCAATAAATACATCCAACGCTAAATCCGTCACCAACTCCTCCTCCCCCTTCCTAAAATTATCCAATTGTATCGTTATAATATTCAACTTATCATTAAAAACTTGATGACCCT